>QQUJ01000030.1 GCA_008501635.1 Pseudomonadota bacterium | reverse complement strand
CTTTCATCGACTGGGCATCCTCAACCAACGAACCAAACAAATACTGATGCCAAAACAATGGCATCACATCAGTGACTAAGGTGTAAACCATGTGCCCGGTTCAATTCGTAAACAATGTTCGGGTTGCACATCGGCCGGATGGCCGATCGATCCGGCTTTCAGTCGCAACCAAGCCACCGGCTCTACCCGGTGGAGTATCCACAGTTGGTAAGCGACCGTGTCCGCCAAAAAACGTCGGGCCGATCCGGTGGCGGCGCTCCTTCGAAATCGAACTCCCGCCACCAACCCTGCTTTGTCGCGTCACTCGCGCCATTTGCCGAACAGGGTGTCGGCATTCCTCCACGCGATCCGCTCGGCCACCTCTCTCGGCAGCAGGGAGAGCCAGGCACGTGCCCACCGGGCGTGGCTGACCACTTCATCCCAACGTCCAGGCGTGTAGGTATCGGTACCCACCATGAACCGGTCCGGAAACTCCAGGAACAGCGCACGCCAATGGGGGGCGATTTCGCCGTCGCCGGCAACCTCGTAGCGAAAAGAGAGGTCGCACCACAGGTTGGGGTATTTGCGCAGCATGGCGCCAACACGCTCGGACGACGCAAAACCGGCGTGCGCCCATTGGATACGCGCCTCCGGCCATTGTTGGAACAGCCGCTCTATGGCGTCGGCGTCGGAGTGGGCATGGAGAATCAGCTGGTGTTTCCGGGCGAGTTCAACGGTCCGTTTGACGACGGGCAGATCGGCGTCCGCGCCATCGACATGAAACTCACCAATGCCCACGTAGCGGCGTTGGACGAGATTCTGCTCCAGATAGTCCAGCACCGTCCCATCGCGCAGCCAGCTTTGCGTCTCCCCGCGACGCCGGTAGGGACGTAGCTCGGGCACGATGAGATCGGGGGCCAGCGCATACAGCCGCTGCTGCCCTTCGTCGTTGGAGCTCGACAGCAGGGCGCCCGAGAGTCCCGCCGCGCGAAGTATTGCGATGGCCTTGTCCGGTGGATAGGGCGCCCAGGCGTCATGGCTATAGTGGATGTGGGCATCGAAAATCGGCAGTTCCTCGGCACGCGTGGGAGATGTGAGTACCAGAACGGCAAAGATGATCGCGAGCCTGCGCATGGTCGCCTCCGAGAAGTGAGTACGGTTTGGACGCTCTGGCTCAAAGTTAAGCAGAGGCCGGCCATCCTGTCGGCACAGCACGTGGGGGATATCGAGATAGGTTCTAGAATCAGGGTGAACGTGCGGTGAGGAAGCGACGATGTCCGGAAAAACACGCGTGGCCTACGTGGTGGTCGCGCTGATCCTTGCGTTTGGAGCGCTCTTTAGCGTGCAAGGCGGAAACTGGGAGTGGTTCTCGCGGGCCGGTTCGGCGGTGGTTGCCATTGGCATCCTGCTCACCTCCAGTCAGATCCGCGATCACTCGCAGCGCTTGCGGCGCTGGCGCACCCAGCTCGTGTCGCAAAGCCAGCGCGACTGGGCGGTCGATGAGGCCAAACGTTCGATGGTGCGCGCGGCCGGCGAACAGGAGTCGATCTGGGAGATCGAAGGGCACGGGCTTTACATGCTGATAGGCGGAACGCTGATCTGGGGATTCGGCGATCTGATCGGCTATCTCTTCAGCTAGCTTTGGATGCGTCGTCGGCGCTGCGGTCGGCCTCGATGATCTCGGCGGCGATGACCGCGGCGCCGATGGTGAGACTGCGGCAACGTTCGGCCAGCCGCTGCTCGCGAAACCGTTCCTGACCCGCGACGGTGCCGAGATGGCAGTTGAGCAGATCTCCGCAGTTGCTGAAGCCGAAGCGGTTTTCGAACTCGTCGATCAAGCGCTGCACCTGGGAGTAGGTGCGCTCGACGCTTTGGCCCGATCCGGTGCGGCCGCTCTCCAGTCCGAACGCCATGATCGCCCCGCTCAGCGCACCACAGGGTCCCGCCGTGCGCGCCATACCGCTGCAGAAGCCGGTGGCAATGCCGGGCAGCGAGTCGCACCGATGACCGCTCGCCTCGGACACGGCCTGCAGCACGCTCTCGGCGCAGTACAGCCCTTCGTCGTAGAGTTGCGCGGTGCGTCGTTCGATCTTCTTGATGTTCATGGGTCCCCAGTGTGCCCGTCTCTGCGGGCATCTCCTCCCTGGCTTGGAAATGTCCTGCAACAAAGCAGGGACATAGATTACCGCAGTCGAGCCTTTGGGGCACCTGTTTTCGCTGCAATCCCAAGGGGATAACAGGAAAGCTTCAGAAAGCAGGAGATGTATCGACCCCTCGCTGCGGACGCGCTGAGGCGTGATTGCCGGAGTTTGAGTCATCCCGCATCCGGACTTTTGAGTTGCAACAGCACAGACTCTGGGGCGGAAAGTTCGGGTTGCAGCGTGGCGTGGTCGATGGCAAAGGTTTCGCGCAGCAGCGCCTGCGCTGCGGCGAGTCGCTGCTGCCAGTGCTGCGGCTTGTCGATCACCAGATGGGCCGAGAGCGCGGTACGCTCCGCTGAGAGCCGCCAGATGTGCAGGTCGTGAACCTCGATGACACCCTCCAACTCGGCCAGCGCGCGGCCCACCGCCGGCAGGTCGATGCCGTGCGGCACGCCATCCAGCAACAGATGCAAGGCATCGCGCAGCAGGCGCAGGCTCGAGAAGAGAATCAATGCGACGATGACCAGTGAGAGAATCGGATCGATGGGGGTCCAGCCGGTGACGGTAATCACGACACCGGCGATCAGCGCCGCCACCGAACCCAGCAGATCGCCCAGCACATGCAACAGCGCGCCGCGCACGTTGATGTTCCGTTCCGCGCGGGTCAACTGCCAGATCACCGCCAAATTGATCAGCAGCCCGATGACCGCCACGATGGCCACCGCCTCACCTGCCACCGGGCGCGGGGTCATGAGGCGATCGACCGCCGCGCTGGTGATCGCAACGACGATCGCGATCATGAACAGCGCGTTGAGCAACGCCGCCAGCAGTTCGGCGCGGCCCAGACCGTAGCTGTGACGTGTCGAGGGCGGTCGTTGCGCCAGCCACGCCGCGAAGGCGGCGATGGCCAGCGACAATCCATCGGTGAGCATGTGGCCGGCGTCGCCGAGCAGCGCCAGCGAACCGGAGATCCAGCCCGCGACGGCCTCCACCACGGCATAGCCGAGGGTCAGCATCAACGCGATCATGAGGCTACGTCCACTGCCTGCGCTGTGGCGGTGTCCGGTGTGATCGTGAATCGAGTTCATGGATTCAGGCTTTTCATAACAGATTCGCAATACCCCGCACTCGCTTCAACACCTGGGCGATGGAGCCGCGCTGGATGTCGCGTCCCGAGACAGGGCTCCACCTGGGCGCCATCGAGAGCATCGTCGAAGGCGTATCGATACTCGAGGCGCGAGGTCACCCTTGCGTCCCAGGCAAACCAGTGTTCGCCCGCGAAACCGGGAATGCCTGATTGTTCGCCCCGCACCAGGTATTTAACCTCATCGAAGGACTACGACACAGGTGTTGATCAGGTGGTGGGCAGCATGCCCGGACAGATGGACATCAAAACCAGCTGCTGACGGTTTCTCTGGCTGGGACACTACCCGCATGCACAACCTTGTCGTCTACGACCACGGCAGGGGTCGACATGACGCCATAGCGCATTATCTCGGCGACATCCTCGATCTTCTCGAGTTTGATCTCTACGCCCTTCGCCTTGGCTGCCTCTTCGACCAGGCGCGCCGTGGTGATGCAATTGGCGCAACCGCTGCCCAGTACTTTGATCCGTTTCATCGTTTTTCCTCAAGCCAGTAAATTGAAACCCCAACCCACCAGCGTAATCGCAATGGCCAATACGCCCGCGAACAGGGCAAGCCCCCGCCAGTGGATCACCTTGCGCAGAATCAGCATCTCGGGCAGTGACAGCGCGGCGATACTCATCATGAAGGCCAGAGTGGTGCCCATTGCGACACCCTTGGCCAGCATCGCCTCGGCGACGGGGATAACGCCGGTGGCGTTGGAATAGAGGGGAACCCCCAGCAGTACCGCCCCCGGCACCGCCAACCAGTTGCCGGTGCCACCCAGATGCTCCACCACCCATGATTCCGGGATGTAGCCATGGAAGAGGGCACCGACGCCGATTCCCAGCAATACCCACTTCCAGATGCGCCCGACGATTTCGCGAACCTGGGCGACCGCGTAGCGATGGCGGCCGGCGAGCGATGTATCGGGCGCGGCGACGTTCAACTCCCCCATCTGGATCTTCCAGACGTAACCCTCCACCCAACGCTCGGGCCGGAAGCGCTCGATGACCGCACCCCCCGCGTAGGCGACAGTCAGACCCGCGACGACATAGAGCGCGGCCAGCTTCCAGCCCAATATTCCCACCAGGATCACCGCCGCTACCTCATTGATCATGGGGCTGGCGATTAGAAACGAGAAGGTCACGCCCAAGGGAATGCCGGCCTCCACGAAACCGATGAACAGCGGGACCGAGGAGCAGGAACAGAACGGGGTCATTGCACCCAATGTGATGGCGCTGGTGCGGGCCAGCCACTTCGGTTTCCCGCGCACGTAATCACGCACACGCTCGGGCGACAGCATGGCGCGTAGCAACCCCATCGCGTAGACGATCAGAATCAGCAGAACAAATATTTTCGTCGTATCCATGACAAAAAAATGAAGAGCCGCACCCAACCTGCTGGACGGATCGAGCCCCAGCAGCTGGTAGGCGATCAGATTGGCCAGTGCATCGAACATCAGAGCGCATACTCCTGGTTGCAAGGCTGAACCAGGCGAACCTCCACGATGATGCGCAGGGGATCGTCCATACGCTCCTCTAGCCATGCCGTATCAAGGAGAATTGCGCTTTCGCGCTCGCCAGTCCGGACGGCAGGAGGAGCACCGCCGTGCGTGGTCATCGTGTTACGTCCCTCGACCTGCCCACCTCAAGAACCGTGATCGAGTTGCGCCGTCGGGGGGCAGCACTCTTCGTCCGGTACAATACCTTCACGCCGCTCGTACCAGCGGCGCGAATTATTGACCACCTTTACCGCCACCAGCATCACCGGCACCTCGATCAGCACACCCACCACCGTGGCCAGCGCTGCCCCGGACTCGAATCCAAACAAGGCGATGGCGGTCGCTACGGCGAGTTCAAAGAAATTGCTGGCGCCGATCAGCGCCGAGGGGCCGGCGACACAGTGCGGCGAGCGCACCGCGCGATTGAGCAGATAGGCGAGCCCCGAATTGAAAAACACCTGGATCAGGATCGGCACCGCGAGCAGCGCGATGATCAACGGCTGGGCGATGATCTGTTCGCCCTGAAAGCCGAACAGCAGCACCAGTGTGGCGAGCAGTGCAGCGAGCGAGAAGGGCTGCAGGCGCTGGATCATCCGGTCGAGCCGCTGCTGTCCGCCACTGGCGAGCAGCCAGCCGCGCCAGAAGTGGGCGAACAGCAGCGGCACCACGATGTAGAGCAGTACCGAGAGCAACAGCGTATCCCACGGCACGGTGATGGCCGAAATTCCCAGCAAGACGCCGACGATGGGCGCGAAGGCGAAGATCATGATCACGTCGTTGAGCGCGACCTGCGACAGCGTGTAGTGGGGTTCGCCGCGCATCAGGTGACTCCAGACGAAGACCATGGCGGTGCAGGGCGCGGCGGCGAGGATGATCAACCCGGCGATGTAGCTGTCGATCTGTTCGGCCGGCAGCCAGGGCCGGAACAGCCAGCCGATGAAGAACCAGCCGAGCAGGGCCATGGAAAAGGGTTTTACCCCCCAGTTGACGAACAGCGTGACGCCCACGCCGCGCCAGTGGCGGCGCACGCCGCCCAGCGCGCGCAGGTCGATCTTCAGCAGCATGGGGATGATCATCAGCCAGATCAGCACTGCGACCGGCAGGTTGATCTGCGCAATCTCCAGGCGCCCGAGATTCTGGAACAGGGGCGGGAATATCCGACCGAGCGCAATGCCCGCCACGATGCAGAGCAGCACCCAGACGGTCAGGTAGCGCTCGAAGATTCCCATGGGGGCGCCGCTCGCCTGCTTGGCGGCGGTTTCACAACCAATGCTCACGTGTTCGTTCTCCTTCGGTCGTGGCCGATCAGGCGCAGCGTGCGGTGCGCGGCCGATCGGTCATCCGCTGCAGCCGCAGCCGGTCGGCCGCAAAGGGCGATTGCTCGCCTATACCCTGGAGCGTGGAGGTCAGTGCCGCGCGCGCCCAGGCGGGAAGTTCGGGGTGGAGCGAGTAGTAGATCCAGAGCCCCGCGCGCCGGTCCTGCACGACATTGGCCTCGCGCAGCTGTGCCAGGTGGCGCGAGATCTTGGGCTGGCTCACCTCGAGGGAATGGGTCAGCTCGCAGACACAAAGTTCCCCGGCGTCGGCGATCAGGGCCAGGGCACGCATGCGTGTCGAGTCGGCCAGCGCCTTGAAGAAAAGTTCGGGAAGCATATGCGTGTATCCATATATATGGTTTAGGTAATATAACCTGGGTCGAACGGTCAGGCAAATGGCAGGGGGAGGGCGGGTCTGCCGGCGCTACAACGTGCGCCGCATCATCAGGTGATCAATACCGGCCTCTTCGAAGACCACGCCCTCAGCTTTGAAACCGAAGCGCTCGTAGAAGGTGATGGCGGAGACCTGCGCGGCCAGCACGATCTCTTTGAAGCCGCGCTCGCGCGCCGCGTCGAGAAGCCGTTCGAGTAGCGCCGAGCCGATCCCGAAACGGCGGTGATCGGGCAGTACCGCCATGCGCCCGATACGCCCGTTGGGGGTGAGGCGCCCGGTGCCGACAGGTGCGCCCTGCCAGCGGGCCAGGACGTGGATGCAGCTGGGATCGAGCGCGTCGTGCTCGATGGCCTCAGGCACGCCCTGTTCCTCGACAAACACACGTTGACGAATGGCGTAGAGCGTTTCCCGCTCCCGGTCGAACGCGACGATATCGGTTTGCAACTCGGGAGTGTCCAGATCCGTGGGTTCCTGGCTCATGTTGGTTGGATTTCCTGCAAACGCCGGTGGGGTTGAAGTCGTGGGGTCATTATACGAGCCGGCTGCGCAAAATTGATGAGGATTCGTGGCTCACCGGGCCCCAACCACGCTCGCCGCGCCTGGCGCTCGAACCGCGAGCGACCGGCACAGGTCGCGCGGGATTCTGAGATAGGTTCTAGACTCATGACCATGAGCACCTTACGCCAACCGGCCCTGTTCATCTCCCACGGTGCGCCAACTTTGGCTCTGGAGCACGGAGCGACCGCTCGGTTTCTCCGCGAACTCGGCGCATCGCTGCCGCCTCCCGCGGCGATCCTGTGTGTATCGGCGCATTGGGAAACGTCACCTGTGAGTCTGAGTGCCAATCCCTACCCGCAGACGATTCATGATTTTGGTGGTTTTCCCGCACCGCTCTACGATCTCGAGTACCCGGCGCGCGGCGACGCGCAACTTGCGGCACGCGCCGCGGTCTTATTGAAACCGCTGCACGGCGTGGTGCAGGTCGATGCCCGGCGCGGCTTCGACCATGGGGTCTGGGTGCCGCTGATGCTGATGTTTCCCGACGCGCAGATCCCGGTGGTGTCGATGGCGGTGCAGCCGCATCTGCCCGCCGCGCACCACTTCCGGCTCGGCGGGTTGCTTGCCCCGCTGCGTGACGAAGGCGTCATGATTCTCGGCAGCGGCGGTGCGACGCACGATCTGCGCGCCTTTTGGGGGCAGCGCCGCGAAGCCGCGCCGCAGGGGTATGCGCAGGTGTTCGACGACTGGCTGGTGGCACACGTCGAAGCGGGCGATACCGCGTCGCTGGTGGCGTACGAACAGCTAGGACCGGAGGCGAAGCGCAATCACCCGACGCCCGAGCATCTGCTGCCGCTGTTCGTACCGATGGGTGCGGCGCAGGGCGGACGCGGTCGCGTGCTGCATCGGGTGATCGAGTACGGCGTGTTGGCGATGACCGCGTTTGGCTGGGAGTGAATGACGATGAAACGATGGATACCGGTGTTGATGGGTTGGTGCGCGCTGATCGGCAGCTACGCGCAGGCCGCTCCCGTGCTGGTGGATACCGAATGGCTCGCGTCGCGGACAGGTGACAGCGGCGTTGTCGTAGTGGATATGACGGGTGACCCGATGCAGTACCAGCGTTTTCACCTCCCGGGCGCGGTACAACTGCACTACGATGCCCTCGTGCAACGGCGCCGCGACGGAGTCGTCCTGCGGATCGAGGATGCGCAGTTGCTCCGCCTGTTGGGTGAGCTGGGAATCCGGCGCGATCACCATGTTGTGATCTACGACGATGCAGGGGGCCTCAACGCCGGACGGCTGTTCTGGGAACTGGAGCGCATCGGCCACGCGGCGGTTTCGGTCCTCGACGGAGGATTGGTGAAGTGGATCCTCGAGGGGCGCAAGGTGGAAAACCGGTGGGTCCGACCGACACCGCAACCATACCAGCCGGTTGCGGGACAGGGGCGCGACAATGACATCGCCCATGAGGCGCTGAAGACCGTTGCCGCCGAGGGCAACGCCATGCTCCTGGATGTGCGCACCCGTGAGGAGTACAGTGGTGACCCGCGCGATCCGCGCGGTGGTCATATTCCCGGCGCGCGCTGGTGGCCCTGGGACGCGACGGTAGCCTTCGACGGACGTTTTCAACGCCTTGAAGCGGGGCCGTTGCAGGAGAGCCTGCGCGCACTTGGCGTCAGCGACAGCGCGCAGCCTGTCGTCCTGTACTGCCGCACGGGGCACCGTGCCGCGCAAGCCTACCTCACGCTGCGGTCGCTTGGATACGAGAATCTGAAGCTCTACGACGGTTCGATGCTGGAGTATGCCAGGGATGCCGCCGCGCCCCTGCAAAGGGGGATGACGGCCGGAGGTCCCGGGTGCGTGAGTTGCTAGCCGAGCGTACCCAGGGGCCTGTTAACAGGACCTGGTTTGGCAGTGTCAAATCCGCTGCAACGTGCATTCGATAGTGGCCTTTACCTGACCGTGTAGCCGCCTGGAGCGCTGGGCAGAGCCATGCATCGGAGTTGTCGATCGAGGCGCTGCGCGCAAAAGCATCACATTCGATAGCGTGACGCAGCGTTTCGATCAGGACTGCAAATCACGGCGGTGCTGGCAGATCCGGTGACCACAGGGCGTAGCGGCCCTTGCCGCTGCGTTTGGCGGTGTACATGGCCTGATCGGCGCGGTTGATGAAGGTATCGGCATCCTCGTTGCTGATGTCGTTGTGGGCGATACCGACACTGGCCCCGAGGCGGGCGCTGGACGTGCCGACCTGGTAGCTCCCCGACACGGCCTCGATGAGCTTGCTCGCCACGGTTTCCGCGGTGCTGCTTTGGAGATTGCCGCACAGCAGCGTGGCGAATTCATCGCCCCCGACGCGCGCCACGAGGTCGCCTTCACGCAGCGCCAGACGCAGTCGCTTCCCGACCTCACGCAAGACCTGGTCGCCGGCCTCGTGGCCAAGATTGTCGTTGATCGACTTGAAGCCATCGAGATCCAGATACAGCACCGCCATGGGCTGCTGGGTACGACGGGCGTGCGCGAGCTGGCGACGCAGTTCGTCGTGGAAAGCACGCCGGTTGGCCAGGCCGGTGAGATCGTCCAGATGAGCCAACATGGCGAGCTTTTCGCGGGTGCGGGTCTGCTCCGAAATGTCGTAGATCCAGATGAAGAGCGCGCTCTCCTCCTCAAACGGCATGGTGCGTATCGTGATCAGAGCCCAGAAGGTGGAACCCGAGGCGTGGACCAGCTCGATCTCGTAGTCGATGACCTCGCCGTCGTTGTCCAGAAACTCCTGCAGCGTATCCCGGTCTTCGTTTTCCGCCACGAGCTCGCCGAGCGTGCGCTGGGTGACCTCCATGGCGCCAAGGCCGGTCAGTTGCCCGAAGCGGGCGTTGGCGAAACGGATCTTGCCACTGTCGAGATCGGCGACGCCGACACCGACCGGGCTGGCCTGCAGGATGGTGCGCAGCTGACGTTCGCTGTCGCGCAGCCGGGTCTGGGCCTCGTGCAGGGCGGTGGTGTTGGTGCCGACACCGCGGTACCCCAGAAACCGGCCATCCTCGGCGAAATGCGGGGTGCCGCTGACGGAGATCATCGCGCGCTTTCCGCCGGCCGATTGAATCGGGTACTCAAAGCCGCGGAAGGGCTGGTGGGATTCCAACGTGTCGCGATGCCTGCGCCATTTGTCGGGATTCTGGTGCAGCTCTTCGGCGCCGGTGAGCTCATGGCGGGTCTTGCCCAATACCTGACTCTGCGGTCGACCGATGATCTCGTAGCCGCGCTCCGAGAGAAACGTCAGGCGATGTTGCTCGTCAGTCTCCCAGAACCAGTCGGAGGCGGCGGCGGCAAAATCGCGGAATCGCGCCTCGCTGGCGCGCAGCTGGCGTTCGATGCGTTTGAGTTCGGTGATGTCGCGCGCGACAGTGATGAAGGTCATCCGTCCGTTGACGCGAAACAGGGCTGCGGAAACGGCAACATCCACGATGGAGCCGTCGCGGCGCTGATAGTGCTGCTCCATCATCGGCAGGGTCTCGCCCTTGTGGTCGAGCTGTTGCAGGCGCGACCAGACGATCTCTTTGTCCTGGGGTGCCACCATGTCGAGGACGGCGCGCCCGATCCAGTGCTCGGGATCTTCGTCACCCAGCAGGCGCGCACCGGCCGGATTCATGAATTGAATGACCCCGCCCGAGTGGACGCAGATCAGGATGGGCGCCAGGTCGAGCAGCTGGCGAAAGCGCTGCTCGTTCTCGCGGCTGGTGCGCTCGGCTGCGCGCAGCTCGCTGACATCGGAGTAGATGGTGATGAATCCGCCGTCGGGCAGCGGATTGCCATGGATTTCGATGGTCCTCCCCGAGACCTCGCGCTCGATTCGGTGGTACTCGGCCCGGTGGGTCAAATCCAGGCGCTGGCGCACCAGCACTTCCACGTCACCGGCTCCGTAGTCGCCGCGTTGGGCGGCAAAGCGGACGATGCTCTCCAACGACGTTCCGGGACGGTTCAGGTCAGGGGGCAGATCGAGCAGTTCGCCGAGTTTGCGATTGCTGACCACCAGCCGCAGGTCACTGTCGTAGATGGTGATGCCGACCGGCAGGTAATCGAGGGTGTTGGCGAGTATCTCGCGTTGTCGGTGTTCGCTGATATCAGCCGGCATGTTCGTCACTGGAGGATGTCCCTGTGTTCCGCTGGTCGGCCGCTGATCCCGCGCGGCGTGTTATCCCTGACCCAACCTTAGCAGACCGGCCCCGCATTACCGAGACCGTTTGCGCACTCCATTACAAGCACGGTTTCAGTCACCCGCGGCCACCAGGATGACCCCCGCCAGCGGAGGCACGGTCAACGTCACCGAGGCCGGACGCCCCATCCAGGGATTCCCGTCGGCATTGAGCTGGCCACCGCAGCCTAGATTGCTTCCCCCGTAGTAGGTCGAGTCGGAGTTGAAGGCTTCGCGATAGAGGCCGGTGCGCGGGACACCGATGCGGTAATCGTGGCGCGGGACCGGCGTGAAGTTGAGGATGACGACGATCTGCTCCCGGTCGCTGCAGCGGAGAAAGCTGACGACGGATTGCGCCGCATCGTGACAGTCGATCCACTCGAAACCGGAGGCATCGAAGTCGTGCGCGTGCAGGGCGGGATGGTCGCGATAGAGATGATTGAGATCACGTACCAGCGCCTTGATGCCCTGGTGTTCCGGACGTTCCAGCAACCACCAGTCCAGTTCCTGATCGAAGGCCCACTCCTTGCCCTGCGCAAACTCGTTGCCCATGAACAACAGCTTCTTGCCCGGGTGAGTGAACTGGTAGGTGTAGATCAGGCGCAGATTGGCAAAGCGTTGCCAGGGATCGCCGGGCATCTTGTCGAGCATGGAGCGTTTGCCGTGCACCACTTCGTCGTGGGAGAAGGGCAGGATGAAATTCTCGTTGAAGGCGTAGAGCAGGCTGAAGGTGAGCATGTCGTGGTGGAAGTGGCGATGCACCGGATCTTTGCTCAGGTACTCCAGCGTATCGTGCATCCACCCCATGTTCCATTTCATGGAGAAACCGAGTCCGCCCAGATAGCCGGGCCGCGATACCATGGGCCAGTCGGTGCTCTCTTCGGCCATGACGACCGCCCCCGGCTGCTGCTTGTGAATGACGGCGTTGAGCTGGCGTAGAAAATCGACCGCTTCCAGGTTTTCGCGGCCGCCGAAACGGTTGGGCATCCAGTCACCCGGTTCACGCGAGTAGTCGAGATAGAGCATGGAGGCGACGGCGTCGACCCGCAGCCCATCGAGATGGAACTCCTCGAGCCAGTAGATGGCGCTGGAGAGCAGGAAGTTGCGCACCTCGTTGCGCCCGTAGTTGAAGATCAACGTTCCCCAGTCGCGGTGTTCGCCGCGCCGCGGATCCGCGTGTTCGTAGAGCGCGCTGCCGTCGAAGCGCGCCAGGCCATGCTCGTCGCGCGGAAAATGGGCTGGCACCCAGTCGAGCAGCACACCGATGCCATGGCGATGGCAATGATCGACCAGGTAGCGGAAATCGTCGGCGTCGCCGAAGCGGCTGGTGGGTGCGTAGTAGCCCAAGGTCTGGTAGCCCCAGGAGTCGTCCAGAGGGTGCTCGGTAATCGGCAGCAGCTCGATATGGGTGAAACCCTGGTCGCGGACATACTCGACCAGGCGGTGCGCCAGCTCCCGATAGTTGAGAAACCCGCCCTGCTCGCCGCGCTGCCAGGAGCCCAGGTGCACCTCGTAGATCGAGAACGGGGCATGCAGCCAGTCGAGATGCCGGCGCTGCTCCATCCAGGCCGCATCGTCCCACACATGCCGCGGTGCGCCGGCTACGCGACAGGCGGTCCGGGGCCGGATCTCGAAGGCCCGTGCGTAGGGATCCTGCTTGCTGGCGATGTTGCCGCTGTCGCGGTTGCGAATCTCGAACTTGTAGAGGCTGCCGGCCTCGATTCCAGGGAGAAAAAGCTCCCAGACCCCGCTGCCGCCGCGCACCCGCATGGGGTGGGCGCGACCGTCCCAGACGTTGAAATCGCCGATCACACTGACGCGCTCCGCGTTGGGGGCCCAGGTGGCGAAGAGCGTGCCGTCGATACCGTCGACCTGCCATGGCTGGGCACCGAGAAAGCGATAGGCGTGCCAGTGGCGGCCTTCGCTGAACAGGTGGAGATCAAGATCGCCCAGCTGCGGGCCGAAACTGTAGGGATCGTGCCGCTGGTGGGTGCGCTCGGCGTCATCGCGCCAGCGGAGCAGGGGATGGGTGGAAAGCTCCTGACCGGCGGTGCGACAGTAGAAGAAATCGGTATCGGCCAGGCGCTGGAGGGCCTGGTCTCCCTCTCCCAACCACGCTGCTGTGGCATGGGGCAGATAGGTGAGCAGCCACGCCCGGTCGGCGTGAACATGCCGACCCAGCACCGCGCAGGGGTCGTGGTGGCGCGCCTCGGCGAGGCGCTGCAGATCGGTCGCGCTCCACGGCGGGTCGGTTGGCGGGGTGGTATTCATCGGCTTGCGACTCGGCTATCTATAATTGCATGGAGGGGGAGTATTGTTATTCTGCATGTCATGCGCTTGCGGTACTGTTACGCTGCGCGCCGCGGCCGGAATCGTGCCAACGGCCCCGTTACATGATAACGGGTTCTCCGCCATAACTATCAAGGCGCTGTATGGGTCAGTCGCATCGGCGCGGCGTGTCAATGCATTGAGGAGGGGGTGATCGGATGGGATTTCGCTACAGCGCACGCTTCGTCAGCCGTTTGACGCGTGACACCCTGGCGCTGATCCTTGCGGGGGGCAGGGGCACGCGGTTGCATGATCTTACCCGCTGGCGGGTCAAACCCGCCGTCCCCTTCGGCGGCAAATTCCGCATCATCGATTTCCCGCTTTCCAATTGCCTCAACTCCGGCGTCAGGCGTATCGGGGTGCTTACCCAATACAAATCCCATTCCCTGCTACGCCATATCCAGGGTGGATGGAATTTCCTGCGCTCGGAACTCGACGAGTTCATCGACCTGCTGCCGGCGCAGCAGCGTACCGGCGAGGAGTGGTACGCCGGCACCGCCGATGCGGTCTATCAGAACATCGATATCATCCGCAGCCATCAGCCGGAGTACGTGCTGGTGCTGGCTGGCGACCATATCTACAAAATGGATTATGGTTCGATGATCGCCTATCACGTGGCCCATGATGCCGATGTCACCGTCGGCTGCATCGAGGTACCGCTTGACCAGGCCAGCGCCTTCGGCGTGATGACGGTTGACGACGGGGGGCGCATCGTCAAGTTCACCGAGAAGCCGGCCGACCCACAGCCGTTACCGGGTCGCGGCGATGTGGCGCTGGCCTCCATGGGTATCTACGTCTTTCGCACCCGCTATCTCTACGAGGTGCTCGAAGCGGACAGCCGGAACCCTGATTCACGGCATGATTTTGGTGGCGATGTGATCCCGGCGGCCATCACCGGGCGCAAGGTCTTCGCCTACCCGTTTCGTGACCCCAAGAGCGGCAGCCAGCACTATTGGCGTGACGTGGGAACGGTAGACGCCTTCTGGGAGGCCAATCTGGAACTGGCGGGTGTCTCTCCGGAGCTCAACCTCTACGATGCGGAGTGGCCGATCTGGACCTATCAGGAGCAGTTGCCGCCGGCGAAGTTCGTCTTCGACGATGACGACCGGCGCGGTATGGCGGTCGATTCGCTGGTCTCCGGTGGCTGTCTGATTTCGGGATCGCGGGTCAGGCGATCGCTGCTCTTCTCCAACGTGCGGGTACGCTCCTACAGTCACATCAATGAGTGTGTGGTGCTGCCGGATGTGGAGATCGGTCGCCACTGCCGGATCCGCAAGGCGGTCATCGACAAGGGCTGTACCCTGCCGCCGCACACCGTCATCGGCGAGAATCCGGAGGAGGACGCACGACGCTTTCACATCACACCGAATGGTGTGGTGCTGGTGGCGCCGCACATGCTGGGCCAGGATCGGCACGGCCTTAGCTGATCGCCATGAGTGCCGCTTCCCGCCTGCCCGTGGTGTTGTGCTGGCATATGCACCAGCCTCACTACGCCGATCCGCTGACCCAGGTCTATCAGCTGCCCTGGGTCTATCTGCACGCCATCAAGGACTACGTCGACATGGCGGCTCATCTGGAGGCCCAGCCCGGCGCCCGGGCGGTCGTCAATTTTGCCCCGACATTGCTGGAGCAGATCGATGACTACGCGACCCAGGTGCGCGAGTACCTCGATCGGGGTACAGAGCTGCGCGATCCGCTGCTGGTGCTGCTGGCCACCGGCGAGTGCCCGGACGACATTCAGAAACGCGCGGCGCTGATCCGTGCGCTGCTGCGGGCCAACCGCAAGCGCATGATCGATCCCTTTCCACCCTTTCGGCGCATTGCGGATCTGGCCGAACGCATGCTGGCGTCTCCGCGGGACGCTCTCTACCTCAATCGTCAGTTCTTTGTCGATCTCGTGGTCTGGTATCACATCGCCTGGTTGGGAGAAACGGTACGGCGCGAGGATAGGCGCGTGCGCACCTTGCTCGATCGGAGCTGCAACTTCACGGATCAGGATCGACGGCTATTGCTGTCGCTGATCGGCGATCTGCTCGCCGGGGTGCTGCCACGCTATCGCGTTCTGGCCGAGGCGGGAAAGGTGGAACTCTCGGTGACGCCTTATGCTCACTCCATCGCACCGTTGCTGCTCGATCTGCAGAGCGCCAGCGAGGCCATGCCGGGGGTGGAACTGCCCGATGTGCCGTCCTACCCCGACGGTGAGAGCCGGGTGCAGTGGCATATCGAGCGCGGTTGCCAACTCTTCGAGGAGCACTTCGGCAGACGTCCCGAGGGTTGCTGGCCTGCGGAGGGCGGCGTGAGCACCGCCACGCTGCGGATGCTGGGTGAGGCCGGTTTCCGCTGGTGTGCCAGCGGCGAGAACGTGCTGCGGCACAGCCGCCATCATCTCGGGCTGGCGGCGGACGATACCACCAAGCGGTGGTTGCACCGTCCCTATCGCATCGATGCGAGTGCGGCGGCCTGTTTTTTCCGGGATGACGGGCTTTCCGATCTCATCGGCTTCACCTATGCCGACTGGCACGCTGACGATGCTGTGGCCGATCTGATCAACCATCTTCTGCGCATCGAGGCGGAGACGCGCGAGATCGCCGACCGCTGCGTTTCGATCATTCTCGACGGCGAGAACGCCTGGGAATACTACCCCAACAACGGTCACTACTTTCTCAGCGCGCTGTATCGGCGGTTGGCGGATCATCCGCAACTGCTGCTCAGCACGTTCAGCGATCAGCTGGCCACCGCAGAACCCCACGAGCGGCTGGCCGGGGTCGTTGCCGGCAGCTGGGTCTACGGGACTTTTTCCACCTGGATCGGTGACCCCGCCAAGAACCGTGGCTGGGAAATGCTGGTGGCGGCCAAGCAGGCCTTCGACGGCGAGGTGGCGAACGGACGGCTGGTTGGCACGGCGCGCGAGCAGGCCGAGCGGCAACTCGCCATCTGCGAGGGTTCCGATTGGTTCTGGTGGTTCGGCGACTACAATCCGGCCGACTCGGTGGCTGATTTCGAACGCCTGTTCCGCCGCCAGCTGAGCACCCTGTATCGGCTGCTGCAGGTGCCGGCGCCGGAGTACCTCGATCGTCCCTTCACCCAAGGCGGCGGCGCGCCCGCCGGCGGCGGGGTGATGCGCTCCGGGAAGTCCCCGGAGCCATGAGCCGGCGCACGCTCGATCGCCGTCGCGCCGGTGTATTGCTTCATCCCGCCTCGCTGCCGGGCGGGGTGGACAATGGTGATCTCGGACCCGATGCACACCGTTTTATCGACTGGCTGGCCGACGCCGGTTTCAGCGTCTGGC
Source organism: Pseudomonadota bacterium (assembly GCA_008501635.1). Taxonomy (NCBI): domain Bacteria; kingdom Pseudomonadati; phylum Pseudomonadota; species Pseudomonadota bacterium. Next base: position 250,560 of record QQUJ01000030.1, on the reverse strand, counting down.
AGATGCTGCCGGTCGGACCGACCCATCGCGATCGCTCGCCCTACCAGAGCTTTTCGGTGCATGCCGGCAATCCACAACTGATCAGTCTCGACCGGGTGCAAAAACAGGGGTGGCTGACGGAGGCCGAACGTGAGCGAACGGACGCGACGGAGACCGCCCGGGTTCACGCGTTGCGGTCGGCGCGGAAGCGGTTCGAGCAGCACGCCGAGCCCGGGGAGAAGACCGCCTTCGTTGCATTTGTCAACGAAACCGCTCACTGGCTGGAGGACTACGCCTTGTTCCAGGCGCTGCGCGCGGAGCAGGGTGAGAGGCCGTGGTGGGAGTGGCCCGCACCACTGCGAACCAGGGACGCTCAGGCTCTGCAGGCCGCCCGCCAGCGGCTGGCGGAGGCGATCGGGCAGCAGCGTTTCGAACAATACCTCTTCTTCAGTCAGTGGTGGGCGCTGCGCGATCACGCCCGCTCCAGAGGGGTGAAGCTGTTCGGCGACCTGCCGATCTTCGTCGCCCACGACAGCGCCGAGGTGTGGGCGCGTCCGGATCTGTTTATGCTCGACGAGGAGGGACACGCGCGATTCGTGGCGGGCGTGCCTCCGGACTATTTCGCGGCGGATGGGCAACGCTGGGGCAACCCGCTCTACAACTGGGATCGCATGACTGCCGAGGGCTTTACCTGGTGGGAGCAGCGTCTGGCAACCCAGCTGCGGCTCTTCGACTGGGTGCGGGTCGATCATTTCCGCGGTTTTCAGGCCTGTTGGCAGATCCCGGCGTCCAGCGCGACGGCCCGCGAGGGCAGGTGGGTGGAAGTGCCTGGCGAGGTGCTGTTCGAATGGCTGCATGCGCGTTTTGAATCGCTGCCCCTGATCGCCGAAGACCTCGGCCACATCACCCCCGAGGTGCACACCCTGCGCCGGCGGTTCGGGTTGCCCGGCATGTGTATCCTGCAGTTCGCTTTCGATGGCGACAGCAGCAATCCCTATCTTCCCCACAATCATCGCTCGAACCGGGTCGTCTACACCGGCACGCACGACAACGACACCACCGTGGGTTGGTATGCCGCGCTTCCCGAGGAGACCCGCCAGCGATTGCTGGCCTACCTCGGCCATCCGCAGGAAACGATGCCGTGGCCGTTGATCCGTGCCGCGCTGCGCTCGGTAGCGCGACTGGCGGTGGTGCCGCTGCAGGATCTCCTGGCGCTCGATCGCGAACACCGCATGAACACCCCCGGCACCAGCGAAGGGAACTGGAACTGGCGCTTTGAATGGTCGCGGCTGGAGGCGTTGGATACGAAATGGCTTGCGGGTCTGCTGCAGAGTTATGGACGATGAAACCGGTCTACCGCCTGATCGCGGAGCTGGTGTTGGCGGTGCACCTGCTCTTCGTTGCCTTCGCTCTGCTCGGTGCTCTGTTGCTGTTCGCGTGGCCCGCGCTGATCTGGCTGCAGCTGCCGATCGCGATCTGGGCGGGGCTGATCATGGTTGTCGGCTGGACGTGCCCGCTTACCCCGCTGGAAAAACGCCTTCGCGTGCAGGCCGGGCAGCAGGCCTTCGGCGGCGGTTTCGTCGAACACTATTTGCTGCCGTTGTTTGGCCGGACCCGACTGACCGAGGGGTTGCAGCGCGCCATCGGCTGGGTGGTGTTGGCATCTAACGGTCTGCTCTACCTGCTGGTCTCGTGGTATGCCTCATAACCAGATCATGCAGCCCATCTCGAACGGGCTGCTGAGCAGTTCGTGGTAGGGATAAACCCGGACCATGTAGTGCTGCAGGCCGGGCAGATTGGGGGTCAGTTCAAGGTGAAAGAGGGTTTCGCCCTGCTCGTTGGTGGCGGTTTTGTGCAACGGGAAATGCGACTGGATCGTAAACTCCCCGTTCTCCTGATCCCGACCGATCAGACATTCGACGACCACATCGTCCGCCGTCAGTTCGCCGAGGTGCACCGCCACGTCCAGCGGTAGCGCATCACCGGCCAGGATGAAATCACGGGCCTGATCGAGGCGGCGGATGGTGACGTGCGGCCAGGCCGCAGCGATGCGCTTTTTCCACTCGGCCAATCGGCTCGCCGGTTCGCCGCCCGCGGCGCGCAGGGTCTGGTACTGCAGATTGGCCGGTCCGTAGTACTGCATCACATAGTCCATCACCATGCGTTGAGAATTGTATTGGGGGATGAGGGTCTTCATGGAATTCTTGGAGCGTTCGATCCAGCCCTCCGAGAAGCCGTGACCGTCGCGGTCGAAGTAGAGCGGAGCCACCTCCTGCTCCAGCAGATCCATCAGCTCCCGACCTTCTTCGCGGTTACGGACAGCGAGATCCAGATGCGGATCGTGGGGTGTGATACCCCAGCCGTTGCTGCCGTTGAAGGCCTCCCCCCACCAGCCATCGAGCACACTGAGATTGAGCACGCCGTTGATCCCGGCTTTCTCCCCCGAGGTGCCGCAAGCCTCCAGGGGGTACTCGGGGGTGTTGATCCAGACATCGACGCCGACCACCATTTTGCGCGCCAGCGCCAGATCATACCCTTCCAAAAGCACGATACGCCCCTCGAACTCCGGCCGCATCGAGTATTCGTGAATGGTGTGGATGAGTTGCTGCCCCGGCAGGTCTTGGGGGTGGGCCTTGCCGGCGAAGATCAGCACCACAGGACGATGCGGATCATTGAGCAGGCGGGCCAGCCGTTCCGGATCCTGAAACAGCAGCGTCGCGCGTTTGTAGGTGGCGAAGCGGCGCGCAAAGCCGAGTATCAGGGTGTCGGTGTGATCGGGGGAGAGGAAACGCGTGAGGCGCTCGATCTGTGCCTCGCTGCAACCGTTGCGCCGGTGGCGACGGATCGCACGGCGCCGCACATCGGTGAGCAGTTCCGACTTCAGCAGCTGGCGCACGCTCCAGAAATTGTGATCGGGTATATCGTCGAGCCGCTGCCAGTACTCGTGATTGAGCAGCTGATTGCGCCACTCGGCGCTGAACTGCAGATCGAACAGACTCGACCACTGCAGTGCGAGAAAAGTGGGCACGTGTACGCCGTTGGTGATGTAGCCCAGCGGGTTCTCCGCATGGGGGATCTGCGGCCAGCAATACCCCTCCATGCGCGAGGCGACCTGCCCGTGAATCTTGCTGACACCGTTGTGAAAACGCGAGCCGCGCAGTGCCAGCGCGGTCATGTTGAAGCTGCCTTGATTGCCGGGACTTGAGCCCAGTTCCAGAAGCCGCTCCAGGGTGGTGCCGTAACCGCCGAGTTGATCCTTGAAGTAGTGTTTGATGGTGTCGTGGTCGAATACGTCGTGACCGGCAGAGACGGGTGTATGGGTGGTGAAGACGGTATGCGCGGCCACAAACTCCAGGGCGGCGTCAAAGCTCATCCCGGCGCCATGGCATTCGCGGCAGCGCTCCAGGATCAGGAATGCGGCGTGGCCTTCGTTGGTGTGCCAGACCGTGGGCTGGATACCCAGCGCCCGCAGCGCCCGTGTCCCGCCCACCCCCAGCACCAGTTCCTGCTGGATACGGACGTTCTCGTCACCGCCGTAGAGCTGATAGGTGATGCGCCGGTCCTGCTCGGCATTGACATCGAGATCGGTGTCGAGCAGGTAGAGGCTGATGCGCCCGGCCTGTGCGCGCCACACTTTGATTTCGATCTGCCGTCCCGGCAAGTCGAGGTGGACATGCACCTCGCGCCCCTCGGCATCGCGCGCCGGGGAGATCGGCAGATCCTCGAAATGGGTCGGTGTGTAGTGGGCGATCTGACTGCCGTGATTATCGATAGTTTGGGTGAAATACCCCTGCCGGTAGAGCAATCCCACCGCGACGAAGGGCAGGCCAAGATCGCTGGCGGCTTTGCAGTGATCGCCCGCCAGGATGCCAAGGCCGCCCGAGTAGAGGGGCAGGCTTTCGTGGAAGCCGAACTCCAGACAGAAGTAGGCCACCATGTCGCGTTTGGGGTCGAAGAGCAGGCGCACGTCGGATTGCACGTGCTCTTGCATGTAGCTGTCGAAGGCCGAGCAGACGCGGCTGTACTCCTCCATGAATACGCGATCCTCCGCGGCATCCTCCAGGCGGCGCTGCGATATGCGCCGCAGGAACACCTTGGGGCTGTGGTTGGAGCTGTGCCAAAGCTCGTGATCGAGCCGGTAGAAGAGGCCGCGCACACGACGATCCCAGCTATAGAGCAGGTTATCGGCGAGCGCCCGGAGGCGTTCCAGTTTTTTGGGAATCCGCGGGCGGACTTCTAGCGTAAATCGAGTACCAAACATGCGGTTGACCTGGCTGATGGCGGGATTTTAGTTCTTGTCCCGCATTATGGGCCGTATTGCAGCGGTTTTGGAGTGGCAACACGATGGGGGAGAGGGAATCGTGGTGCCGGGGGAGGGACTCGAACCCTCAAGGTGTCACCACCGGCGGATTTTGAGTCCGCTGCGTTTACCAATTTCGCCACCCCGGCGCGCGAACGGCGGATTATAAGGAAACCCCGGTAGAGCGCCAAGCGTTGATTGGAAGCACTCAAGGAGTACCCGCGATCGCCGATATCGTAGGAGATCCAACAAATGTGCGGTATTTTGCGTGCCGAACAATAAACAGAACTGATCGAGCCGAATGATTCGGGTGGGTGGAGCGCGATTTGCTGAAGGGGATATCAATGAAAAGTTCCGCGAGTGGCCGCCGTAGCCTCGTATGGCGCCTGATGATTCCGTTTGGGGTGTTTTCGATCATGGCGATTGGCGCCCTGTCGATCTATATCCCCCAGGCCATCGAGAACAACGCGGTCGACAGCGCGGTGCGCTCCGCCAGGCAAACGGCCGATCAGATGCGGACCATCCGCAACTACTACGCCGACAATGTACTGACCCGCGTGATCATCTACCCGATTCAGGTTTCTCACGAGCACAAGGCGAAGGGGATCGGCTACATTCCGTCGCCCGATACCGTCATTCACGATCTCAACGCAGAATTCGGCAAGGATGGACTCTCCATTCGTCAGTACAGCGCCTACCCGTTCCCGTGGCGCAAGGATCGCCAGCTGGATGCCTTCGCGCAGGATGCGTGGACACGAATTCGGGCGGCACCGGAAGAAACCGTCGTTCAGCGCGACAAGGAGTTCGTGCGGGTGGCGATCGCCGATCGCATGGTGAGCGAGGATTGTGTGCGCTGCCACAACAGCCATGAATCGAGCCCCAAAACCGATTGGAAGCTGAACGACGTGGTGGGCATCCTGGAGGTGATGGTGCCGATAACGGAACAGGTGGCGATCGGTGCCGTGCTCAGCGCCAAGATCGGCGCAGGCCTGGTGGCGGCATTCGTGGTGCTCGGGGTGATCATGTTCCTGGTGGTGCGCCAGGGGCTGCAACGGCGCCTGATAGGCGTATCGCAAGCGGCGGCCAGGATTGCCGAGGGTGATTTGACCCAACGCGTTGACGAATCGGGCGCATCCGAGGTGGCGCTCATCGCCGGGACTTTCAATGCCCTGGCCGAGAGTATGCGCGGTCTGGTCGGCGAGATCGTCAGTGCCGCATCGCAGCTCAGCGGCGCGGCCAAACAGACATCGGCGGTAACCGAACATTCGGTGACACTGGTCAAGGAGCAGCAGGGGGAGACCGCGCAGCTGGCCACCGCGATGCACGAGATGGTGGCCACGGTTCAGGAGGTGGCGCGCAATACCGCGGAGGCCGCCGTTACCGCGCAATCGACCAACGACAATGCCCAATCCGGCGCCTTGAAGGCGGTGGAGGCGATGGGCGGCATCGAGGCCCTGGTCGTGCAGATTGCCGGGGCAGCCGAGGTGATCAACAATCTGGCCAAGGGATCGGAAGAGATCGGTACCGTACTCGACGTGATCCGTGGCGTGGCCGATCAAACCAATCTGCTGGCGCTGAACGCCGCCATCGAGGCGGCACGGGCCGGTGACCAGGGACGGGGATTCGCGGTCGTCGCCGATGAGGTGCGCTCACTGGCGAGTCGCACGCAGGAGTCGACCCGCGAAATCGAGGCGATGATTGCCCAATTGCAGGCGGGCGCGGCGCGCGCCGTCGAGGTGATGGGCAAGGGACGCGATAAGGCAAAGCAGAGCGCCGATATGGTGGATCAGGTGGCGGAGTCGCTCGCCGAGATCGCAGGCGGCATCAAGACCATCAACGAAATGACCGCCCAGATCGCCACCGCAGCCGAGGAACAGAACTCGGTGAGCGAGGAGATCAACCGCAACGTGGTGGCCACCAACCAGAAGGCCGAGGCGATTGCCGATGAGGCCCAGCAAACCGCGCATGCCGCGGATCAGGTCGCCGCGTTGGCCACACGCATGGAGCAGCTGGTCAATCGCTTCAAGGTTTGAGCGGCTGCCACCGGGTCTGGTATGGTTGCGCGCCCACCGCGCCGGTGCGTCGAGGGTGGCCGTGGCAGGGGTGGGGGCGGTAAGATGCGCCCCCCATGCTGCGCACTCGATTCCATTTCGACCTTCCCGATGCACAGATCGCCCAGTACCCGCTCGCGGAGCGGGTGGGCAGCAGGTTGCTCTGCCTCGATGGGACAAGCGGCGCTGTCAGCGACCGACGGTTCGTCGATCTGCCGGAACTGCTGCGCGACGGAGATCTGCTGGTCTTCAACGATACCCGCGTAATTCCGGCGCGGCTTTTTGGTCGCAAGCGTACGGGCGGCCGGGTTGAGGTGCTGGTCGAGCGCGTGCTCGATACCCATACGCTGCTGGCCCAGGTGCGCGCCAGCAAAGCCCCCAGATCCGGAACACTCATTTGCATCGAAGACGCAGTAGACGCCGAGGTTGTCGAACGGCGCGAGGATCTGTTTGTGTTGCGCATTGCGGGCGTGGAGCCGGTGTTGGAGATGCTGCAACGCCTGGGGCACATGCCGTTGCCACCCTACATCGCACGTCACGACCAACCCGAAGACCGCACGCGTTACCAGACCGTCTATGCCCGCAACCCCGGCGCGGTCGCCGCACCCACCGCGGGGCTGCATTTCGATGAACCGCTGCTTGACCGGCTGCGCCAACGTGGCATCGAAACGGCTTTCGTGACGTTGCACGTCGGCGCAGGAACCTTCCAGCCCGTGCGTGTCGACGATGTCCGCAACCACCGCATGCACAGTGAATGGTTGCAACTCGGTCCCGAGGCGGTTGCTGCGGTCAACCGCGCACGCCAACGTGGCGGGCGCGTGGTCGCAGTGGGCACGACGGCGGTGCGCAGTCTTGAGAGCGCGGCCCGCGACGGCGCACTGCGACCCTACGCGGGCGAGACCGACATCTTTATCTACCCGGGCTACGCGTGGCGGGTGGTGGATGCGCTGATCACCAATTTTCACCTGCCTGAGTCGACGTTGCTGATGCTGGTGTGCGCCTTCGGCGGTTACCGGCCGGTGATGTCGGCCTACGCGCATGCGGTTGCGGCGGGTTACCGTTTTTTCAGCTACGGTGACGCCATGTTCATCACCCGCAATCCGCAGCCGGATGTGCCCGGATGAGAAAAGCAGATCCCGCATCTTTCCGCGAAATGACGTTGTGTGCGAAGCCACGATGAGTCACATGCAGTTTGAAGTTCTCGCCACCGATGGCCGTGCCCGCCGCGGACGCCTGACCTTTCCGCGCGGGACGGTCGAGACGCCGGCCTTCATGCCGGTGGGTACGTACGGCACCGTCAAGGCGATGACGCCGGAGGAACTCAGCGCCCTGGGGGCGCAGATCATCCTGGGCAACACCTTTCATCTCTACCTGCGCCCAGGGCTGGAGGTAATCCGTGCTCATGGCGATCTGCACCGATTCATGAATTGGCAGGGGCCGATTCTGACCGACTCGGGGGGGTTTCAGGTTTTCAGTCTCGGCGAGTTGCGCAAGATCACCGAGCAGGGCGTTCATTTTCGCTCACCGGTCAACGGCGACCCGATCTTCATGGGGCCCGAGGAGTCGATGGCCATCCAGCGTGCGTTAGGCGCCGATATCGTGATGATTTTCGACGAGTGCACGCCTTATCCGGCCACCGCAGCCGAAGCGTGCGCCTCAATGGAGCTCTCGCTGCGCTGGGCTGAGCGCAGTCGGGCGGCCCATGGCGACTCGCCTGCCGCGCTGTTCGGGATCGTGCAGGGTGGCGTCTATGATCTGTTGCGTACTGAGTCGCTGGCCGGTCTGGTCGGTATCGGGTTCGACGGGTATGCCGTGGGCGGGCTCTCGGTGGGCGAACCGAAGATCGATCGCTGGCGGGTGCTGGACAACCTGGTCCCGCAGATGCCCGCCGACCAGCCCCGATACCTGATGGGGGTGGGAACGCCGGAGGATCTCGTCGATTCGGTTGGCCGGGGAATCGATATGTTTGACTGCGTGCTGCCCACCCGTAATGCCCGCAACGGCCATCTCTTCACGCGCTACGGCGATCTGAAGATCCGCCACGCCCGTTTCGAACGTGACGACCGGCCGCTCGACGAGTCCTGCGGCTGCTATACCTGCCAGCACTACAGTCGCGCCTATCTGCGTCATCTGGACAAGTGCAACGAAATCCTCGGTGCCCGCCTGAATACCCTCCACAATCTCCATTACTATCAGGAACTGATGTCGGGATTGCGCGCCGCCATCGCAGGGGGGCGGTTGGCGGCCTTCGTGAGGCAGTTCAGGGAACAGCGGTGCGGGGAGGAATAAGCAGCGTGCCGGCGACGTGTGCGCCGCGGCCCGTACGGGGAACGAAAACGAATGGGTTGGCGGACGGATACCCTGCCTTTCCCGGTCGTTCTCCACCCTTTCGCCTATTTCAAACGGTTCAGGTTACAATACGCGCTTTCGCCGGCCCGGCCTCGGGGGAACAGCCTGGGCGCGACGGGCGGCTAATCCGTTTTTTCAACAGCCACAAGGAAAGCACTCCATGAGCTTTTTTATCACCGACGCCCTGGCACAGGGCGAGGCGGCAACGGGCAACCAACTGATCGGTTTTCTGCCGCTGATTCTGATCTTCGTGGTCTTCTATTTCTTGCTGATCCGTCCGCAATCAAAGCGCGCCAAGGAGCACAAGAAAATGGTGGAGACCTTGGGTAAGGGCGATGAGGTCGTCACCAGTGGGGGGATCCTCGGCAAGATCACCGATGTAGGTGATAACTTTGCCACCGTCATGATCGCTGACAACGTCGAGATAAAGGTGCAAAAGCACGCGATCGCCAACGTCATGCCGAAGGGCACCACCAAGTCCGAATAAACAAGCTGGTCGTCATGAATCGCTATCCCCTCTGGAAAAACCTGCTCATCCTGGTCGTTTTAGTGGTCGGGACGCTCTACTTCCTTCCCAACCTGTTTGGCGAGGATCCTGCTCTGCAGATCTCTGCGACACGCACGGCGAAGGTCGATCTATCCACCCAGGCGCAGGTGGAGGCGGCTCTGGCGCGGTCCAATCTCAAGGCCAAGGGACTGGAGCTGGAAGAGGGCCGGCTTCTGGTGCGCTTTGCCGATACCGATGCCCAGCTTGCGGCGCAGGATCAGGTCAAGCAGGCGCTGGGCGGCGACTACATCGTGGCCCTGAACCTGGCGGCCAGCACTCCCGCCTGGCTGCAGGCGCTGGATGCGCAGCCCATGTACCTGGGGTTGGATCTGCGGGGCGGCGTGCACTTCCTGATGGAGGTGGACATGGTGGCTGCTGTGCAGCAGGCCGAGGAGCGCTATATCAGTGACCTGCGCACCTTGCTGCGTGACAGCAAGGTGCGCTACATCAGCATCAACCGCGACAGCGATGGGGTGCGGGTCAAGTTTCGCGATGCCGCTGAACGCTCCGCCGCGCGCGCGCAGATCGAACGCGAGTTCCCGGGGCTCAAGCTGAGCGACGAAGGCGAAGGCAGCGATATCGCGCTGCTGGGTGTGGTCTCGGAGCAGGAGCGCAACGAGATTCAGGAGTTCGCGCTGCAGCAGAACATCACCACGCTGCGTAATCGTGTCAACGAACTGGGCGTCGCTGAACCGGTGATTCAGCAGCAGGGTAGTTCACGCATCGTGGTGCAGCTGCCCGGTGTGCAGGATACCGCGCGCGCCAAGGAGATTCTCGGTGCCACGGCGACCTTGGAGTACCGGTTGGTCGATGGCACGCACGATGTGCAAAAAGCGTTGGCGGGACAGGTGCCGCCCGGTTCGCGGCTCTATCGCGAGCGTAACGGCGCACCGATCCTGCTCGACCGGCGAGTGATCGTTACCGGTGATCAGATCATTGACGCCGCTTCCGGTTTTGATCAGCAGAGCGGCAGCCCCGCGGTATTTGTCACGCTCGACGGCGCTGGCGCCAAGAAAATGAGCCAGGTGACACGCGAAAACATCGGTAAGCCGATGGCGGTGGTGTTCATCGAGAACAAGACCGAAACACGCCTCGTCGACGGCAAGCCGGTGAACTCGGTGCGCCGCGTGGAGGAGGTGATCAACGTCGCCACCATCCGCGACCACTTCTCCAAGCGCTTTCAGACCACCGGGCTGGACAGCTCCAACGAGGCGCGCGATCTCGCCTTGCTGCTGCGCGCCGGCGCTCTGGCCGCCCCGGTGCAGATCATCGAGGAGCGCACCGTCGGCCCCAGTCTTGGCCAGGACAATATCGATCAGGGTTTCACCTCGGTGCTGGTCGGTTTCGTGGTGGTGCTGTTCTTCATGGCACTCTATTACCGGCTCTTCGGCCTGGTGGCCAATCTTGCGCTGTTTGCCAATCTGGTCATGATCGTCGCGGTGTTGTCGCTGCTGCAAGCGACGCTCACATTGCCGGGTATCGCGGGCATCGTGCTCACCGTGGGTATGGCGGTGGATGCCAACGTGCTGATCTTCGAACGCATCCGCGAAGAGTTGCGCCTGGGTAATTCACCGCAGGCTTCGATTCAGGCCGGCTACGAAAAGGCGTTCTCGACCATCGCCGATGCCAATATCACCACCCTGATCGCCGCCATCGTGCTGTTCAGCTTCGGTACGGGCCCGATCAAGGGATTTGCCGTGACCCTCTCCATCGGCATCGTCACCTCGATGTTTACCGCCATCATGGGTACTCGAGCGGTGATCAATCTGATCTATGGACGCAAACGCGTCCACAAACTTGCCATCTAACCGGTTGACGGGAAAGCTGCTATGCGTTTCTTGCAGAAGAAAACTCACTTTGATTTCATGGGACTGCGACGCATTGCTATGATCGTTTCGGCCGTGCTGCTGGTCGTCTCCATTGGGTCTTTAGCCACCCGTGGACTGGCCCTGGGCATCGATTTTACCGGTGGTACGCTGATCGAGGTGGGTTATCAGGATTCGGCCGATCTCGGTAGTTTGCGCACGGCGCTGGGAAGCGGCGGATTCGGCGACGCCACCGTGCAGCATTTCGGCACCTCGCGTGACGTGCTGGTGCGCCTGGCACCGCGCGAGGGGGTTAGCAGCGCCGATCTCAGTACCCAGGTATTCAACACGCTGCGCGGCGCAACCGGGGCGGCTCAACCCGAGCTGCGTCGTGTAGAGTTCGTGGGCCCGCAGGTGGGCGAGGAACTCGCGGAAGACGGCGGACTCGCAGCCTTGGCTGCTTTAATCTTGATTCTGATCTATGTGGCGTTCCGTTTCGAATGGCGCTTTGCCGTGGGTTCGGTCGCAGCACTGATCCACGACGTGATTATCACCCTGGGCGTGTTTTCGGTATTGCAGCTGCCATTCGATCTGCCGGTGCTGGCAGCGGTGTTGGCGGTGATCGGCTACTCGCTCAACGACACCATCGTGGTCTTCGACCGCATCCGGGAAAACTTCCGCAAAATGCGCAAGGGAAGCCCAACGGAGATCACCAATACCTCCCTCAACCAGACGCTCTCGCGCACCTTGATGACTTCGCTGACCACGCTGCTGGTGCTGGTGGCGCTGTTTTTACTGGGTGGTGAGATCATCCACGGCTTCGCCACCGCATTGATCATCGGCATTGTCGTGGGTACCTATTCGTCGATTTACGTTGCCAGCCCCGTGGCGTTGGCACTGGGTGTCAGCAAGCAGGATTTGATGCCGCCGCAGAAAGAGGATGTGGGCGACGGCGCACAGTTGTAACCGGGGGTGACCTCGATTTCAGCGCCCGGACACGCTCGATAGTTCACGGCGGGTGAGAAAATCCACGACGTCGGCGCTTCTCTCACGAATCGGACCGGGGTAGTGCAGGATGCGCGCCGTGGCTCCAGGCTCGACACGCACCGGCGTGCGTCGCGGTTCCAGGATCTCGAACTCGCAGGGGGCGGGCGAAAAACCAGCGATCGTGGCCAATTCGCTCATCCCGCCGAGCACGTCGCGCATCACCAACTCGAGCGCCTTGTCCGCGAGGAGCGCGGTCGGTCTGTTCGATCTGTGATCGTGGTGGGCCATCCCCATTTCCTGTGGTGAGAAAGCGTGAGTTTCCTTACCACTGTTTCGGGCGACGCGGCTGAAACTTGAGCCGTCGCCCATCGGGTCGGGCTAGCGCTTCAGATCATCGAGCAGGTGGGGTTGGATGGTGCTGAGCAGCTGCGCGTGGACCTTGGGTGCGCCGCAGACCACGTTGCCGGTCTCGAGATAGGCTTTGCCACCGCTGAAGTCACTGACACTGCCGCCGGCCTCCTGAATCATCAGTACACCCGCTGCCATATCCCAGGGTTTCAAGCCGATCTCCCAGAAGCCATCGAGCCGTCCTGCCGCCACATAGGCAAGATCGAGCGCGGCAGCTCCCGCCCGCCGAATACCGGCTGTAAGGGGGAAGAGATCACGAAACATGGCGAGGTAGGCCTCCAGGTGGTGAATATCGCGAAAGGGGAAGCCGGTCCCCAATAGTGCGCCCTCCAGCCCTTCCTTGCGGCTGATGCGCAGGCGCCGGTCATTCATGTGTACACCCGAGCCCCGGGTGGCGGTGAAAAGCTCGTTGCGCAGCGGATCGTAGATGACGCCCTGCTCGATCTGGCCGCGGTGCTGCAACCCGATGGAGACGGCAAACTGCGGGAAGCCATGGAGGAAATTGGTGGTGCCGTCGAGCGGGTCGATGATCCAGGTGTAGTCATCGTTGCTGCCCTGCGCACCGCTCTCCTCGGCGAGGATGGCGTGGTCGGGGTAGAATTTACGCAGCACCTTGATGATCTCTTGCTCGGCAAGTTGATCGACCTCACTAAAGAACTCATTCCGTTGCTTGGTCGACACGTTCAGCGTATCCAGGCGATCGACGTAGCGGAGGATCTGATTGCCTGCGGCGCGGGCGGCGCGCACGGCGATGTTGAGCATGGGGTGCATGGATGTGGCCATAGCTACGCGAAGGGCGGGCAAGGATAGCAACCGAGTGCAGTCGGTGACAAGCCAGTGATGGCCGGTTGCGTGGGCTGGTGCCCAACGGTACCTTCTCTCACCATGCTCGAAAACATAGAGATCGTTCTGGTGGGCACCACCCACCCCGGCAACATCGGCAGCGCGGCACGCGCCATGAAAAATATGGACCTCAAGTGCCTGACCCTGGTCGCGCCCGAGCGTTTTCCGAGCGCGGAGGCCACCGCGCGCGCTTCGGGAGCCGACGATCTGCTGGCACAGGCGCGGGTGTGCGCGGATCTTGACGAAGCGCTGTCCGATTGCACGCTGGTGATGGCCACCAGCGCGCGTTTGCGCACCATTCCCTGGCCGGCGCTCGAACCGCGCGAAGCGGCCACAATGCTGTGGCGTGGCGCGCAGGAGGGGCGGGTAGCTGTTTTGTTCGGCCGCGAGCACTCGGGGCTGAGCAATCAGGAACTGGAACGCTGCGCTCATCTGATTCATATCCCGACCAGCGAACACTTCAGCTCACTGAATCTGGGTGCGGCCGTCCAGGTGATCGCCTACGAACTCAAGCTTGCGAGCAGCGAGGCACGCGTCCCGGTGCCGGAACGCGACAGCCCCTTGGCCCGCGACGAGGAGATCCAGGGGCTCTACCAGCACATGGAGGAGGCGCTGGTCGAGATCGGATTCCTCCATCCCGAGGCGCCGAAACAGCTGATGCGGCGCCTGAAGCGGCTCTTCAACCGCATCGATCTGGAACAGACCGAGGTCAATCTGCTGCGCGGCATTCTGAAAGCGGCCCAACGGCAGGCGCGGCGTCACGAATGACCATGCACGCTGAAGGGCTTTCTGCTACTATGCGATTCTGACCGTAGTTGAGTGATTAGATAGGTTTTATGGGGTTTGAAATAGACATGGAGATTGCTTTCCGATACCGCGCCAATCGATGGGGTTCGCACCCGCAGAGCGGTTCTCGGCGATGTTGCCGCACGACGCCTTAAAGTTTTTTGCAAGATAGCCGGCCCATCATTTATCGAGAGGTTTTCCATGTTTGATCATCTGCGTGAAGACATCCGTTGCGTCTTCGACCGCGATCCGGCGGCGCGTAACACCTTTGAGGTGCTGACGACCTATCCCGGTATTCACGCTCTGATCAGCTACCGTTTGGGGCACTGGTTGTGGAACCACAAGCTGAAGTGGTTGGCGCGTATGGTGTCCCATATCGCGCGCTGGCTTACCGGTATCGAGATCCATCCCGGGGCCCGCATCGGCCGTCGGCTCTTCATCGACCATGGTATGGGTGTGGTAATCGGTGAAACGGCCGAGATCGGGGATGAGTGCACGCTTTACCATGGCGTCACCCTGGGTGGCACCTCATGGGATCGCGGTAAACGTCATCCCACGCTGGGCAGGGATGTGGTGGTCGGAGCCGGTGCAAAAGTTCTTGGGCCGATCACCATCGCCGACGGGGTACGCATTGGCTCCAACGCGGTCGTACTCAAGGACGTACCTGCGGGAGCCACGGTGGTCGGGGTGCCGGGCGTCGTGGCCACGCGCCAACCCGACAGGGTCGATCCCGAACAGGCCAAGGCGCGTGCTGCCATCGCGGAAAAGATGGGTTTCGATGCCTATGGCACGACACGCGACATGCCCGATCCGGTGGCCCATGCCATCAACAGCATGCTCGACCACATCCACGGCATGGATCAGCGCATGGAGGCGATGTGCGCGGCGTTGAAGCAGCTTGGCGCCGAGCCCGGTGACGTGGATGTGCCCGACCTGGAACCGTGCGAGATTGCCAGTACCGCGCCCGGCGAGGGCGAACGCCAGAAGGCGCACGTCGCGGGCGATCCCGAGCCGCCCGACTCAGAGTCGCGCCTTGCGAGTAATTGACATAAACACTTTGTTTTGTGGGATAATTCGGCAACTGTTGTAGAGGCGGAGTGCAGCCATGAGATTGACGACCAAAGGACGATACGCAGTAACGGCGATGCTGGATCTGGCCATCCATTACAAGGATGGTCCTATCACGCTCGCAGATATTTCCAAACGCCAGGGAATCTCGCTCTCCTATCTGGAGCAGCTTTTTTCGCGCCTGCGCCGTCGTGGATTGGTGAGCAGCGTCCGTGGCCCCGGCGGCGGCTACCGATTGGCGCGCGCGGCACCGGAAATCGCCGTCCTCGACGTGATTACGGCCGTGGATGAGGATGTCGATATTCGCAAGTGCGGCGGATTGGGCAACTGCCAGGACAACGATACCTGTCTGACCCATGAGTTGTGGTGCGATCTCAGCCAGCAGATTCAGGACTTTCTCAGCAACATATCCCTGGGCCAGCTGGTCGAGCGCAGCGCGATTCGCGAGATTTCCGATCGTCAGGAGAAGCGTGTTCAGCAGTTCACGGTCGAGTCGGCCACCTCCTGAGCCCATAGCGAGCGGAAGGTCGCACAGGCCACCCGTCATGACTGCTTATCTCGATCACAACGCCACGAGCCCGCTTGATGAGCGGGTTCGCGAGGCGATGCTGCCGTTTCTCGATTGTGGCAACCCCTCCAGCGTGCATCGCGTTGGCCGCGCCGCGCGCGGCGCTGTCGGAGCGGCGCGTGAACAGGTTGCCGCGTGGCTCGGTGTGCAGACGTCGCAGGTGATCTTTACCAGCGGGGGAACCGAAGCCAACAACCTGGCACTCTCGGGGGTGGCGCAAACCGTACAGCCGGGCCGCCTGTTAGTCAGCGCTGTGGAGCACCCCAGTGTTCTGGTGCCGGCGAAGGCGCTGGAGCGGGATGGCTGGGAGACACAGACCATTGCCGTCGACGATCAGGGCCGCGCGCAACCGGAGTCCCTGATGGATGGCCTCTCCGCGGATACCCGCATCTGTTCGGTGATGGCGGCCAATAACGAGACGGGCGTGCTGCAACCGGTGGCTGAGCTGGCCGCTGTGGCGCGTACACGGGGTGTAGTGATGCACACCGACGCTGTGCAATGGGCGGGCAAACTGCCACTGCGCTTTGCCGATACGGGTGCTCATCTGTTGAGCTTGTCGGCGCATAAACTCAACGGGCCGAAAGGCGTGGGTGCGCTGGTTGTGGACAAGGCGCTGGATCTCGAACCGATACTCCGGGGTGGCGGACAGGAGCGCGGACTGCGCTCAGGCACGGAGAATGTGGCGGCCATTGCCGGATTTGGATGTGCGGCTGAACTGGCGGCTAATGAGCAGGCGCAGCGTCGGGCTCACACCGAAGGGCTGCGTGACTACCTGATTTCGCGTCTCGCCGAGCTGCATGGTGCCAAGGTACTGGGTGCTGATGCCGAACGCTTACCCAATACC
Source organism: Pseudomonadota bacterium (assembly GCA_008501635.1). Classification (NCBI taxonomy): domain Bacteria; kingdom Pseudomonadati; phylum Pseudomonadota; species Pseudomonadota bacterium. The sequence continues at coordinate 234,025 of QQUJ01000030.1, read as the reverse complement.
GTCATGTTCGCGCTACCCGGCATCGATGGCGAGACCACATTGCTGCACCTGGATCGCCACGGCATCGCTGTTTCCAGCGGGTCGGCCTGCCACAGCGGCAGCGGCGATCCCAGTCATGTATTGGTGGCGATGGGTGTGGCGCGCGAGGTGGCATTCAGTGCGGTGCGGGTCAGTTTCGGCGTGGGTAACAGCCGCGCCGACGTCGATGGATTGATCGCCGCGCTGCACACATTGCGTAAGCGCATGGCGCCATTGCTGACAGGCTAGTGGCTTCGAGATGGGACCGATCGTGTATATAAAAACCCTAAATGATGCCGATCACCATGACTAAACGCTCGATCTATCTCGATTATGCCGCTACGACACCGGTCGATGAACGGGTTGCCGGTCGCATGGCCGAGTATCTGACGCGACACGGTGTCTTCGGTAACCCGGCCTCGCGGTCACACCGTTTCGGGCGTCACGCAGAGCAGGCGGTGGAGCGCGCCCGGCAGCAGGTCGCCGAGTTGATTCAATGTGATTCGGAGAGTCTGATCTGGACCTCGGGAGCGACCGAATCGAACAATCTGGCCATCAAAGGCGTGATCGAGGCCTTGGGCGGTACACGGCGCCACATCGTTACCGTGGTGACCGAACATAAATCGGTGCTCGACTGTTACCGTTATCTGGAGATTCAGGGTTACCAGGCGACCTATCTGCGTCCCGAGGCCAACGGGCTGCTCGATCTCGACAAGGTGCGCGAGGCGCTGAGCGATGACACCGCGTTGCTTTCGGTCATGCACGTCAACAACGAGATCGGCGTAGTGCAGGATATCACCGCCCTCGGGGAACTGGCGCGCGAACGCGGTGTCCTCTTTCATGTGGATGCGGCGCAGAGCGCCGGGAAATTGGCTATCGATCTGCGCACCTGGCAGGTGGATTTGATGTCGTTCTCGGCCCATAAACTCTACGGTCCCAAGGGAATTGGCGCACTTTATGTGCGTCCGGCGCCGGAGGTTCGCCTCGCACCGCAGATGCACGGTGGTGGCCATGAGCGGGGGTTGCGCTCGGGAACGCTGGCAACGCATCAGATCGTTGGTATGGGTGAGGCGTATCGGATCGCACGCGAGCGTTTTGCGCTCGAGAATGAGCGCATCCGCCGAATGCGCAACCGCCTCTGGGAAGGTTTGCAGCAACTGCCGTCGATCTGCCTCAATGGTGATCTGGAGCGGCGTGTAGCAGGCAATCTGAATGTGTGCTTCGGCGGTATCGATGCCGAGGCACTGATGATGGCCCTTGGTTCGATCGCACTCAGTTCCGGCTCGGCCTGCTCTTCGGCCAACCGTGAACCCTCCTATGTGCTGGGCGCGCTGGGGCGGAGTGCAGAATTGGCCGATGGTTCGATCCGGTTCTCAGTAGGGCGTTACACTACCGAGGAGGAGATCGATATCACGATCGAGGCGGTATGTGACAAGGTCAACCAGTTGCGGGCCTTGTCGCCGACGTGGAATTCATTAGCCGCCGATGCTTGTCGTTGAGCACCGGTGGCTTTACGGGCAACTGAACAGACGATTGGAAAGAGGTTCGTTATGGCATTGACACTGACTGCTTCCGCTGCCGAGCGCGTGCGTGGTTTTCTCGAGGCGCGCCAAGAAACCGTTGGTGTGCGCGTCGGCGTTAAGCCCTCGGGTTGTTCGGGGCTCTCCTACATCATGGATTTCGCCAAGGAAATCGATGCAGACGACGTGGTTTTCGAAGTCCAGGGGGTAAAGCTGCTCATCGACAAGGAGAGCCTGCCGTTTCTGGAAGGCATGGAGCTTGACTACACAAAAGAGGGATTGAACGAGGGGTTCAAGTTCAATAATCCCAACGTCAAGTCCACCTGCGGCTGCGGGACCAGCTTCAGCGTCTGATCCGCAAGGGCGCGCTTTGCGCTCGCATCCTGCCCGTTCCCTGTCCCGGCAGGTACCAAGGTGCATGTAGGGGGCAGCCCTCGGGGATAACCGCATTGTATTGACCTTGCGCGTGAGTCCGCTGCCCGTTGAACCCGGGTCTTGCGTTGCCTAGGCCCGCGCCAAAGCGGTAAACTTATACGTTGATTTATGCAGCCCGCGGCCAAAGACGCGGGCTTGTCTTATCCAGCTGTGGAGTTACGAATGGCCATTGAGCGTACCTTTTCCATCGTCAAACCTGATGCGGTTGCCAAGAATGTGATCGGCGAGATCTACAGCCGTTTCGAAAAAGCGGGCTTGCGCATCGTGGCGGCCAAGATGCTGCACCTCTCCCGTGAGCAGGCAGAGGGCTTTTACGCCGTTCACAGGGAACGTCCCTTTTTCAAGGACCTGGTCGAATTCATGATGTCGGGGCCGGTGGTGGTGCAGGTGCTGGAAGGCGAGAACGCCATCGCCAAGAATCGCGAGGTCATGGGTGCCACCAACCCCAAGGAAGCTGCGGCGGGCACCATTCGCGCCGACTTCGCTGACGATGTGAGCGAAAACGCCGTCCATGGCTCGGATGGTCCCGACACTGCACGTGCCGAGATTGCCTTCTTTTTCAGCGAAGGTGAAATCTGCCCGCGCACCCGCTAAGAGCAATCGTTTGAGCGAAACACGCGTCAATCTGCTGGATTTTGATCGTATCGGCTTGGAGGCCTGGTTCACCGAATTGGGTGAGAAAGGCTTTCGTGCCCACCAATTGATGAAGTGGATCTACCATCTGGGCGTGATCGATTTCGATCGGATGAGCAACCTCAGCAAATCGTTGCGCACCCGACTCAGTGAGATTGCCGAGATCCGCCTGCCCGAGGTGGTCACCGATCAGGTGTCGGCGGATGGAACCCGTAAATGGCTGTTGCGCCTGCACGACGGCAATTGCGTCGAAACCGTCTTCATACCCGACGGTGATCGCGGCACGCTGTGTATCTCCTCGCAGGTGGGTTGTCCGCTGGATTGCGCCTTTTGCGTCACTGCCCAACAGGGGTTCAACCGCAATCTCACCGCTGCCGAGATCATTGCACAAGTCTGGGTAGCCAACGAACAGCTGGGCCGCTCAGCGGTCGGTGATCAGGCATGGCCCGGCGTGAACGATACGCGTCTTATCACCAATGTGGTTTTGATGGGCATGGGAGAGCCACTGCTCAACGTTGAAAACGTGGTGCGGGCCTGCCGGCTGATGATGGACGATCTCGGCTTCGGGCTTTCCAAGCGTCGCGTTACGTTGAGTACCGCCGGCGTGGTGCCGGGTCTCGAGCGGCTTGCCGGGCTGACCGACATCAGTCTCGCGGTCTCGCTGCATGCGGTTGACGATGAACTGCGTAGCCAATTGGTGCCGATCAATCGCAAATATCCCATTAGCGAGCTGTTGTCGGCGTGCCGGAAATTCATCGGCGGTGACACACGCCGGCGCATCACCTGGGAGTACATAATGCTCGCGGAGGTCAATGACTCCGTCCACGATGCGCGCAAACTGGTCAAGTTACTGAGCGGCATCCCCTCCAAGGTCAATCTGATCCCCTTCAATCCGTATCCAGGGGCGCCCTATCGTGCCTCGAGCAACGCCGTACTTGACGAGTTCCGCGAGGTGCTGCTGGCGGCCGGCATTATGACCGTTACCCGTAAGCCACGCGGCCAGGATATCGATGCCGCGTGTGGTCAGCTGGCGGGCAAGGTGCAGAACCGTCGCGCACGCGCGGTCAATCCACCCGTAGTCGAGGTGCACCCATGAGTGCTGTAAAAACCACGCTGCTCTGTCTCGTGGGATTTACCCTTGCTGCCTGCAGCAACGCAGCGGTACGGCAGCAGGAGGAACAGTTGATCAAGAGTTCCCAGCTCAATACCGAGTTGGGCCTGGCTTATCTGAAAGAACGCGATCTGGAGCTGGCCTTGATCAAGCTCACCAAAGCGGTTGAGCAGGATCCCAAAAACGCCAAGGCACAGGCGGCGATCGCTGTTGTTTACGAGAATATGGGGCGCGCGGACAAGGCGGATGGCCACTACATCAGGTCCGTCGAGCTCGACCCAAGCGATTCATACGCACGCAATGCCTACGCCGTTTTCTTATGCCGCAAGGGTGAAGTGGATATGGCCATGAAGCATTTCGATGCCGCTGTCGATAATCCACTCTACCCGCAACCGGAGGTGGCTCTGAGCAATGCCGGCCAGTGCCTGCGTGCCCGGGACCCCGCACTGGCCGAGAAATACCTGCGTGCAGCCTTGCGCAAAAACCCGCAGTTTGCCCAGGCGCTGTTCCAAATGTCGCGCATCAGTTTCGAGCAGGGCAACGCTTTGAGCGCGCGGGGCTACCTGCAGCGCTACCAGGCGGTTGCCAAGCCCACACCGCAGACCCTGTGGTTGGGAATACAGGTGGAGCGCGAGTTGGGCGATCGCAACGCGGTCGCCAGCTATTCGCAGCTGCTGGAGGGAGAGTATCCCGATTCGGAAGAAGCGCGGCTATTGCTGGAATCGAAACGCTGATGAGCGCCGAGTGGCTTCCTGTGGAACAATCGCCGGAGTCTGGGCAGGAGCGCCCCGAGGGCCCCGGAGCGCTACTGCGCGCATCACGGGAGGCGCGTGGCCTGTCGCTGGCGCAGGCGGCTGATCAGCTCAAGCTCAAGCAGGCCATCATCGATGCATTGGAGTCGGACGACTATCAACGTCTGCCTTCTATTCTCTTCGCTCGTGGTTATCTGCGCAGCTATGCCCGCCTGCTCGGACTACCGGTTACCGAGGTGATCGAAACTTTCGAACGATTGGGGCTGATCGAAGCGCGGCCGGCGTTGCCCAAAGGAGCGATCCTCACGAACAAACAACGCAGCGAGCACCTGCTGTTGCGTTGGGGTTCGGTGGCGGTTGTTGTGGTCCTGGGTGCGCTGTTGGTCGCCTGGTTTCAGGATGAATCGACCTCATCGCTCCTCAGCCGGTTAGGGATCAACGGCAGTCCGGGCAGCGCAGCGCTTACCCCGGCGCAGGTGGAGTTGCCTGCGCACCCGCCGGTTGCCGAGGCAAACAGTGAGAGCACACCGGCCTTTGTGCCGCCACCCGTCGTTCCGGAACCTGCACCGAAGAAACCGCCGCTAGCCGAACCATCTCCAGAGGTGGTGATGGCCCCCGATCCGACCCCGCCCATCGTGGCATCGACGCCTTCGACACCCATGGTTGCCGAACCGCCAGAGCCAGCGCCGGCCGTGGTTTCCCGGCCGGATCCGGCGATTTCCAGCATGCCCGAGCCAATGGCCGATCCAGTCGCTGCAGCGTTGCCCGCGGTCGTCACGCCCGTGACGCGATCCGATGCTGCAGACAGCGGTGGAGATCGCCTGGTTCTCGAGTTGCTGGGCGACTCGTGGGCGGAGGTGACCGATGTGAACGGAGAGCGACTGGTTTATCAGTTGCTGAAGGCCGGCACGGTTCGCGAGGTGACCGGCCAGGGTCCGTTCGCCATTTTCCTGGGCAATGCTCCCGGAGTTGAGCTGCGTTTCAATGGTGAGCCGGTCACCGATATTCGTGCCAGCAGCCGCGGCGTAGCGCGCCTTACCCTCGGCGCTGCACCTGACGGTGAGCGCTAGCCATGGGGCGCTCTAGCGGGTATGGCGCGAGCATTCGCGACCACGGCAGAGGCTGATCGTGCATCCCACCATCTCCATCCAACGGCGTAGATCACGCCAGATCAAGGTCGGCTCGGTCGCCGTCGGTGGCGACGCTTTGATCTCGGTGCAAAGCATGACCAATACCGAAACCTGCGATGTGGCGGCCACCGTCGCGCAGGTGCAGGCGATTGCGGCAGCGGGCGCGGACATCGTGCGCATCTCCGTCCCCTCCATGGAAGCTGCGGACGCCTTTGGCGCGATTCGCAAGCAGGTGAGCGTGCCGTTGGTTGCGGATATCCACTTCGACTACCGAATCGCATTGCGGGTGGCCGAGCTGGGGGCCGATTGCCTGCGCATCAATCCGGGCAACATAGGCCGGGAGGATCGTATCCGCGCAGTGGTCGATTGCGCACGCGACCGGGGGATTCCGATCCGTGTTGGCGTCAATGCCGGTTCGCTGGAGAAGGATCTTCTGGAAAAGTACCAGGAGCCGACGCCAGCGGCGTTGGTCGAGTCCGCCTTGCGCCATGTGGAGATCCTTGATCGTCTGAATTTTCATGAGTTCAAAATCAGTCTCAAGGCCTCCGATGTGCAGACTGCGGTCGCCGCTTACCGTACCTTGGCGGGGGAGATCGAGCAGCCCCTGCATCTGGGCATAACCGAGGCGGGGGGGCTGCGTTCGGGGACCGTAAAATCGGCGGTCGGTATCGGGATGCTGCTGGCTGAAGGTATCGGGGATACGCTGCGCGTCTCGCTGGCGGCCGATCCGGTGGAAGAGGTGAAGGTGGGCTTCGATATCCTCAAGAGCCTGCATCTGCGCAGTCACGGCATCAACCTGATCGCCTGTCCTTCGTGCTCGCGCCAGCGCTTCGATGTGATTAAAACCGTGAATGCACTCGAAGTGCGTCTGGCGGATATCACCGAATCCCTCGATGTGGCAGTCATAGGCTGCGTGGTCAACGGCCCCGGAGAGGCGAAAATTGCCGATATCGGGATAGCCGGTGGTGAACCCAATCTCATGTACCGCGACGGCAAACCGGCGGAGAAGGTGACCGACGATGATCTGGTAGACCGGCTGGAACGCGAGATCCGGGAGCGCTTGCGCCGCCAGCGGGAAGGGGATGTATAAGCCTCTCGCGCAAAGACGCCAGGCTCGCAAAGAAAGAGCGGAAGTAGTGTTTCAACGCCGTTCCTCACCGCTTCGCTGTCGGTGTCGGATTGCGGTGCCGAAGATCTGAATTGATAGGATTCTTCTTGGCGAACTTTGCGCCCTTGGCGCCTTAGCGCGAGAAGATGTTGCCATTTTATCGAATAAGGAAGTGGGTTTGTCCAAAGAGATCCAGGCCATTCGCGGTATGCACGACATCCTGCCGGAGCAAAGTTCGCTCTGGCAGCATGTGGAAGCTACGCTGCGCGGTGTGCTGCTAGCCTACGGTTATCGTGAGATTCGCACACCGATCCTCGAGCGTACCGAGCTCTTTGCCCGCTCCATCGGCGAGGTGACCGATATCGTCGAGAAGGAGATGTATACCTTCGACGATCGCAATGGCGACAGCCTCACACTGCGCCCGGAAAACACGGCCGGCTGTGTCCGGGCGGGTATCGAAAACGGTTTGCTGTACAACCAGGTGCAACGTCTCTGGTACATCGGTCCGATGTTTCGTCACGAGCGCCCGCAGAAGGGACGCTACCGCCAGTTTCATCAGATTGGCGCCGAGATTTTCGGTTTGACTGGGCCGGATGTCGACGCCGAGCAGATCCTGATGAGCGCACGCATGTGGCGGGAGTTGGGTATCGATGACATCGTCGAACTGGAGATCAATTCGCTGGGTACCGCCGAAGAGCGTGCCGTTTACCGCGATGCGCTGACCGTCTATCTTCAAGCGCATGTGACAGTGCTGGACGAAGACAGCCGGCGTCGGCTCACCAGCAATCCGTTGCGTATCCTCGACAGCAAGAATCCGGCGATGCGGGAAGTGATCGCCGGCGCTCCCGGGTTGGCCGATTTTCTCGGCGACGCTTCGCGGCGCCACTTCGAGGGATTGACGACATTGATCGAGGCCGCCGGGATTCGCTACCGCATCAATCCGCGTCTGGTGCGTGGACTCGACTACTACTGCAACACTGTCTTCGAGTGGGTAACCGATCAACTCGGCGCGCAGGGCACGGTCTGCGCGGGCGGCCGCTACGATGGTTTGGTCGAGCAGTTGGGTGGACGCCCTACGCCGGGTGTAGGTTTCGCCATGGGCCTGGAGCGGCTCGTGGCGCTGATCGAAGAGCGCAGGCAATCGGTAGAGGATGGACAGGCGCCGCATGTTTACCTGATCAGTGCCAGCGAAGCGGCACAACGGCAGGGGTTCCTGTTGGCAGAGCGGCTGCGCGATGCACTTCCCGGTGTACGGATTCTTTGCCACTGTGGCGGCGGTGGATTCAAAAATCAGTTCAGGAAGGCTGATCGGAGCGGTGCCAGGTTGGGGTTGATTCTTGGCGATGAGGAATTGGCGCAGGGGAGTGTCGGTATCAAGGATCTGCGCGGCGGCGAGCGGCAGGTGACCGTGCCCCAAACAGAGCTTGCGGCGTTGCTGCGCGCGCGGCTATTCGAATCATAACGAGCAGGCAGTCAGGAGCGAGCGGTGGACGTCTACGCATCAGAACAGGAACAAATCGAAGCCCTTAAAAAATGGTGGCGTGAGAATGCGGTGGCCTTGATTACCGGCGCAGTGATCGGATTGGGGGGGCTGTTCGGCTGGCAGTACTGGCAAAAACATGTCGACGAGCGCGGCGCTGCGGCCTCGGCACAGTACGAGGCGATCTATGTTGCCGCGCAGGCTGGCCGCCATGACGAGGTGCTGGAGCAGGGCAAGGTGGTCGTGGGGCAGTATGCCGACACGCCCTACGCGGCACTCAGCGCATTGATGATGGCCAGGGCGCACGTGGAGCAGGGTGATCTCGGTGCCGCTGAAGAGCGGCTGCGCTGGGTATTGGCCAATGGCGATACCGATGAGTTACGCCATGTTGCCCGTATCCGTCTGGCCCGCGTACTGCTCGAACAGGGAGAGCACGCGGCAGTGCAAGCATTGCTGCAGGGGGTGGAGTTCGGCACGTTTGCCAGTGACTACCATGAGATCCAGGGCGACCTCGCGCTGGTGGATGGCGATACCAAGGCCGCACGCGACGCCTATCGCAAGGCGTTGGGCCGCAATCCTGCCAACAGCGCGCTGATTCAACTCAAGCTCGACGACCTGGGACTGACGGCGGACGAGGCCATTCGATGAGACACGCCCTGCTCGCTGCCGCCCTGGTGACCGCGGCGCTCGCGGGTTGCAGCTCGGTGGTCGATCCGGATCCGCCGGCGCCGCTGCCGGTGCTGGAGAGCGAACTTCCGGTCCGCACACTGTGGCGTACTCAGGTGGGTTCGGGTACCGACGGGCAGCGCGTGACGCTGCGACCGGTGTTCGATGGCGGCACCATCTATGCCGCTGACCGTGGCGGCAAGCTCGTCGCGGTCGATCGGGGTAATGGCAGAAGGCTCTGGGAGCGCTCCACTGATCTGGAGATCACCGGTGGCGTGGGGTTGAGAGGTGAGCAGTTGCTGGTGGGCACCATCAATGGCGAAGTGGTGGCGTTGAATGCGGCGGACGGCGTTGAACGTTGGCGCAGTGAGCTCTCCAGCGAGATCCTCGCCCCGCCGCAGATGGAGGGTGGTGTGGTCATTGCCCACAGCAGCGACGGCAAGTTGTTTGGTTTGGACGGGGCGACCGGTGAGCGCAAATGGTTTTATCAACAGCGCGTGCCGGCGCTCAGTCTACGTGGTACGAGTACGCCGGTGACCGACGGTGGTCGCGTCTACGCCGGTTTCGCCAGTGGCAAGCTCGCGGCGCTCGAGCTAAATGGCGGACGCGTGCTGTGGGAGAGCACCATTGCGGTGCCACGCGGGAGGACAGAGCTCGATCGCATGGTCGACATCGATGCTCATCCGGTTCTGGATGACGGCACGCTGTTCGTTACCGCCTATCAGGGGCGGGTGGCCGCGGTCGCCGCGACCACTGGAGTGTTGATCTGGGCGCGGGATATTTCGGGCTATCAACCCGTCGGTCTGAACCGCGACCGGCTTTACGTGACCGATGATCGCGGTCACCTGTGGGCGCTGGCGCGTGATAACGGTGTGGCGCTGTGGAAGCAGGAGAAGCTGCAGGCGCGGGGTTTGACCGCGCCCACCGCCTACCGGGATTACGTGGTGGTCGGAGATTTTGAGGGTTATCTGCATTTTCTGTCACAGGACGATGGGCGTATCGTTGGCCGCGTGCAAATCGATAGCAAGGGTTTACTGGAGGCGCCCGCGGTGATCGACGACACGCTCTATGTCTACGGGCGGGGCGGGGTCCTGACAGCAATCACACTCGATAGCGCATCCTGACCGGGCCACGTTTTCGTGCAGCGCCTGTGAACATGCCCCACTCTCCGGGGAATCGCTCCGATCACCGATTCTGGGGGTATGCGCTGTTACTCCTGGCGGCAAGCCTCTGGGCGCTGATCGGTCCGGTGGCGCGCTTCGCCTTTGAAGAGGGCGTGGCACCCCTTGAGGTGGCCTTCTGGCGCGCCGCCCTCGCCTGGATACTGTTCAGCGTCCACGCCGCCGCCCGGCGCCAAATGCGTGTTGCCCCCAGGCACCTGCCCCTCATTGCTGTGTTTGGCGTGGTCTGCATAGCAATTTTCTACGCCGCTTATCAGGGCGCCGTGGAGGCCGGCGGTGCTGCCCTGGCCTCGATGCTGCTCTATACCGCGCCCGCGTGGGTGGTGCTGATGGCACAGGTGATTCTCGGCGAGTGTGCGACACCACGCAAAATATTGGCGGTAGTTTTGACACTGACTGGCGTAGCGTTTATCGCGCAGGAGGGTGGCGGTGTACTGCGTGAAGGCGGGGTGAGCGGGATCGCGATCGCACTCGGCCTGCTGTCCGGTTTTACCTATGCACTCTATTTCATTTTCGGCAAAAGTTTTCTCCGCCACTACAGTACACCGACGCTGTTTCTTTATGCCCTGCCGGTGGGCGCACTGGTGCTGCTGCCCTTTGTCGAATTCGCGGACAAGACGCCGCTGGCCTGGCTCTGCGTCATCAGCGTGGCGGTGGTCTCGACCTATTTCGCCTATCTGGCGTACTACGCCGGACTGCGCCATCTGGACGCGACGCGTGCGGCGGTCGTCGTCACCGTTGAACCCGTAGTGGCGGTGCTCGTTGCCTGGTGGTGGTGGGACGAGCGGTTCGGGACAATGGGACTGGTGGGCAGCGTTCTCATCCTGGGCAGTGTGCTGCTGGTGGTGACCATGCGGCGAAGTACCTGACCACTGCTCGATTTGTGACCCGTCACAAAAGGTAGATACTGGCCAGTCCCAGAAAGGCAAGAAAGCCCACGACATCGGTTACGGTGGTGAGGGCGACGGTACCCGCCAACGCCGGATCGATGCCCATGCGCTTCATCAGCAGGGGGATGGTGAGCCCGGCGATGGCCGCTGCGACCAGATTGATGACCATGGCGGCGGCGATGATGAAGCCGATCGAGTAGTCCTTGAACCAGGCGACGGCAACGATCCCGACCACGACCGCCCACAACAGACCGTTGAGCAGCCCCACCGCCAGCTCGCGGCCGAGCAGCCAGGCGGAGTTGGCACTGCTCACCTGGCCCAGTGCCAATCCGCGAATCGCCAACGTCAGGGTCTGGGTGCCGGCGTTGCCGCCCATACTGGCGACGATAGGCATCAGCACTGCGAGCGCGACGATCTTGTCGAGTACCCCCTCGAACTGACCGATGACCCACGAGGCAAGGAATGCCGTGATCAGATTGACACCCAGCCAGATGGCACGGCGTCGGGTGCTGGTCAGCACCGGTGCGAAGAGATCCTCTTCCTCGTCCAGACCGGCCATGCTGAGCAGCGTCTGGTCGGCCTCTTCCTTGATGACGTCGACGACATCGTCAACGGTGATGCGACCGAGCAGGCGGCGCTGCTCATCGACTACCGGCGCCGAGATAAAGTCACGCTGCTCGAAGATCTTTGCCACTTCACTGGTGGGAGCGTTCGCGGCGATACCGTCGACGTCGCGCACCATGACCTGACCCACGCGCAGCGTTGGGTCTTTGGTGAGCAGGTCGGTCAGTGACAGCAATCCCAGGTAGCGGTCGTTGCGGTTGACCACGATGAGATTGTCGGTCAGTTCGGGGATTTCGCCGCGCATGCGCAGGTAGCGCAACACCACGTCGAGCGTTACATCGGGACGCACCGTCAGGGTGTCGGTGCTCATGATACCGCCCGCGGTATCCTCCGCGTAGGAGAGAACGGCCTCGATGCGGTGGCGATCCTGTTTGTCGAGGGAGCTCAGGACCTCCCGAATGACGGTGTCGGGAAGATCCTGGAGGATGTCGGCGATGTCGTCGGCTTCCAGTCCCTCGGTAGCCGCAACCAGTTCGCTGGTGTCGTACTCCTCCAGCAGTTTGGCGCGCACCTCGTCATTGAGGTGGGTGAGCACATCGCCGTCGTACTCCTCATCGACGAGCTCCCAGACCACATGGCGCTGGGTGGGGGGCAGAGATTCGAGCAGCAACGCGATCTCGGCCGGATGCAATTCGTTGATCATCCGTCCAACCTGGCGCAGCGTTCCCTCCTCCAATGCGGCGGTGAACTTGCGCAGGCGTTCGCGATGTTGTTCTTGTTCCTGCATGGCGATCTGTCAGACCGTAAGTCGTGTAACGGGAGGTGGCGTGACCGGCCCCTGGCCGGATGCCGCCGCAAGTGTAGCAAGTACACTGGTAAAGTGATATTGACGCGACGCATGAGAACCGTGAACGTGGGAGCTGATGCACACCGACGATCGGGCCGGTTGCCCAACCACCCACCAGGGTGCGACATCAGACGTTCAGGCGGTCAACCAGCGATGCGATCTCTGAATGGTGGGTGGTTCGCAGAATACGTTTGACAGCGTGTGAGAGGGCATTGATTTCGCTGTTGTTGATGATGCGCTTTACCTCCAGCAGTGACGAGGAATGCATGCTGAATTCGCAAAGCCCCATCCCCAGGAGCAGGCGTGTGTAACGGGGATCACCCGCCATTTCGCCGCACATCGCTACCGGAATACCGGCTTTTCTGCCGGCCTTGATGGTGGTGGCGATGAGCTGCAACACCGAGGGGTGCAGAGGATCGTAGAGGTAGTTTACCGTGTCGTCCACCCGATCTACGGCAAGGGTGTATTGGATCAGATCGTTGGTGCCGATCGAGAAAAAGTCGAGATGCTTGGCGAAGATGTGGGCACAGATGGCGGCGGCCGGCACCTCGATCATACCGCCGACAGGAATATTGGCATCGAACTTGATCCCGGATTCACGAAACTCGCGCTTCAAATCCGCAATGATCTGCAACACCTGAAACAGCTCCTGGGTGCTGGAAAGCATGGGGATCATGATGCGCACCGGCCCCAGGGCAGAGACGCGAAGAATGGCGCGCAGTTGCGGAAGAAACAACGATGGATCGCGCAGGCACAGGCGAATCGCCCGCAAGCCGAGCGCGGGATTGGTCGGCAGAGGGCCGCTGACGCGCCCGCTGTCCACCTGCTTGTCTGATCCGAGATCCAGCGTGCGGATGGTGATGGGGGTGCCGCGCAGCGTTTTCAGCACATTGCGGTAGGTTTCGAAATGCTCTTCCTCATCCGGCAGATCGGTGCGGTTCATGTAGATGAATTCGGTGCGGTAGAGTCCCACCCCCTCCGCGCCCACGGTGCGCACGGCGCGGGTGTCTTCCGCGAGTTCGATATTGGCCATCAGTTTGATGGCTACACCGTCGAGCGTTATGGCACTGCGCCACTTGAGCTTTTGCAGCTCCTGCTGGTAACGCTTCTCCTCACTCTGCCCCTCGCGGTAGTAGCGTATGATCTTCGGCGTGGCGTCGGCGAGTACGATGCCATGCTGGCCGTCGAGAATCAGTTGTTCGTTATCACGCAGATAGCGCCGCGCGTTGCGCACTCCCACCGCGGCGGGTATGCCCAGGCTGCGCGCCAGTATCGCGGTATGAGAGAGAGGGCCGCCGAACTCGGTAATGAAGCCGGCGATGCCCTGGTTCTGCATCAGCACGGTATCGGCGGGCGTCAGGTCGTCAGCGACAATGATGCGGCCCTTGAATCGCTTCTCCGGTGTCTCGCCTTCGTGATGATCGGCATCCAGCAACAGCCGTTGGATGCGGTTGACGACGTGATCGACATCGTCCTTGCGCGTGCGCAGGTAGGGATCGTCCATTTCGTCGAAGACCCTCACCAGCGAGTCGCGCTGCATCTGCAATGCCCACTCGGCGTTGATGCGCCGCTCCTGAATCAGCTTGGCGGGAGCCTTGGAGAGGGCCGCATCGTCCATCATCAGCAGGTGGGTGTCGATGAAGGCGGCGATGTCGCTGGGGGCATCCTCGGGGATCTGGTCGCGAATACCACGTAATTGACGCTTCGCGCTGTTTACGGCGGCGCGAAATCGGGCAACCTCGTCATCGATCTTGTACTTCGGCAGGCAGTACTCGACGGCCTCCAAAGAGCGGCGCTGCAAATGGTAGGCTTTGCCGATAGCAATGCCGCGGGAAACGCCGATGCCGTTCAGTTCGAGCGTCATGGGTGCGCGGTGCTCACGGTTGGCTATTCACCTTCGCCGAATTTGTCGTTTACCAGCTCCTGGATGGCGCTGGTCGCGGACTCGGCATCGCCGCCGGCGACAATCATCTTGAGCGTGGTGCCTTTGCCCGCGGCCAGCATCATCACCCCCATGATGCTTTTGGCGTTGGCGCGGCGCGAATCACGCAGCAGCTGTATATCGCTTTCGAAACCCGAGGCGACGGTCACCAGTTTTGCGGCTGCCCGCGCATGTAGCCCCAGCTTGTTGATGATAGTGATTTCGGTCTCGATCTCAGCCACAACCAGACTCCTGATCACAGGCGAAGATACAGTCCTTGCCGCCGCCGATCGCTTTTTCCGCAAGTTCTTCGAGAGGCAGCGACGAGTAGTTGAGAACCCGCATGACCATCGGTAGATTGATGCCGGTTACGGTTATCACCCGCCTGCCATCGTGCAGTGCGCTGGCGATATTGCCGGGCGTCGCGCCGTAGAGATCGGTGAGGATCAGCACACCATCCCCTTGGTCAACCTGGTCGAGTAGGCGGCGCGCTCGCAGTTGATGCGACTCGAGCCGGTTGTCCTGGGGAACTTCGAGAACCACGGCGTTTATCGGGCAGGATTTCAGCGTATGTGTAGCGGTTCTGAGCAGCGCCCCACCAATTCCCTCGTGAGTGATGATCAGCAACCCGACGCTCATTTGAGTTCCCGATGCCGTGTCAGTACGGTGCCGCTCAACAGTTTGCGAAAATGCGCCGCGAGCTTCTCAACGGTGTAAACCGAACGGTGCTGACCACCGGTGCAGCCAATGCCAACCGTCACGTAACTCCGGTTCTCGGCCTCGAAGTGGGGTAGCCAGCGTTCGAGCAGGCCGCGCAAATCTTCAATCATCGCCATCACCATGGGCTGGGATTCGAGATATTCGATGACCGCAGCATCAAAACCGTTCAGCGGTCGCAACTGCGGTTCCCAATAGGGATTGGGGAGGCAGCGGACATCGAAGACGAAATCGGCATCGCCGGGCACACCGTGTTTGTAGCCAAATGACTGGAATAACAGTGAAATCGAATTGCGTGCCCGACCGTAGACTCGCTCGCGTACCAATTCGCGCAATTCATGGATGTTGGTCAAACTGGTGTCGATGACGAGATTCGCGCACGAGACGATGGGTTCAAGACGCGCGCGTTCGCTCTCGATGGCATCGGCTAAAGAGTATCGATTGCCGCTTAGCGGATGCTTGCGGCGCGTTTCGCTGAAGCGTTTGAAAAGGGCGTCGTCGTCGGCGGTGAGAAACAGCACCTCGCATTCGACACCGTCGTTTTTGAGGCGCTCCAGAATGCTCGGCACCTGCTGCAGATCCTCTTCCAGATTGCGGGCATCGATTCCCACTGCGGAGTTACGGATCGTGTCGGCGGGCCGACGTTGCATCTGCTGTGCAAAGTCGTAGAGCAGCAGCACCGGGAGGTTATCGATGCAGTAGTAGCCGAGATCCTCCAGCGTGCGCAGTGCCGTGCTCTTTCCTGAACCGGAAAGACCGCTGATCAGGACCAGTTTCATGTGCTTTCCTGTTGGATGAATCGTTGCTGGCGGTTGACGAAATCCTCCGCAGCGTCGTAACCCTTGAGTACCAGCAAATGATGCCGCACAGCGGTCTCCACCATCACGGCCAGGTTGCGTCCTGGTGCAACGAAAAGGGTGATTTCCGGGATATCGACGCCGAGCACGTTGCGCGGCCGACTGGTGCCGTAGAGACGATCCAATCCCTGGGTGTTTTCCTTTGTGGCGATTTTGAGATTTATGATCAGGCGCAGGTAGCGGCTGCTCTTCACGGCGTTGCTGCCGAACATGGCACGGACGTTGAGAACGCCCAAGCCGCGAACCTCGAGAAAATCGTTCAATGGCTCGGGGCAGGTGCCGTTGACGATATCGGGAGCAATGCGGGCGAACTCCGGTGCATCATCGGCAATCAGCCGATGACCACGGCTGATGAGTTCCAATGCAAGTTCGCTTTTGCCCAATCCCGCCTCGCCGGTCAGCAGTAACCCGCTGCCCATCACCTCCATGAAGACGCCGTGGATGGTGAGGCGCTCCGCCAATAGATTGGCCAGGTAGTAGTGGAGGTGGCTGATCAGCTCGTGGCTGCCCAGCCGCGAGGAGAACAACGGGGTGGCAGTGGCCTCCGCTTCATTGATGAGTTCCTGCGGCACCACCTGATTGTTGGCCACCATTATGAATGGTGACGATTCGATGAAAATACTGGAAATCGCTTCAGCGCGAGAACCGGAATCGAGGGCGGCGAGGTAGTCGAGTTCGCGAATGCCAAGCACCTGCACGCGCGGTCGTCGTATGAAATTCAAATGCCCCACCAGCGCCATGCCGGTGTACCCGGAACCGGTGGAGGGGATGGGGATGTCGCCGCCGGCCGCGCCCGCTACCCATTCCAAACCCAGCTGGTCACAGAAGGTCTCGAACAGAGAGCGGGGCGTGACCGGCTGCGTCATGTGACCGAACTGTCCGCTGTGCGCCAGGCGCTGAGCAGTTGCAGCAACTCAGCGGGGTCGCTGGTCTGTCTCAGCCGCTCGCAGAAGTCTGCGTCACGAAACATCTCGGCAAGCTGTGCGAGGATCTGCAGGTGCTCGTCGGTGGATTCTTCCGGGACCACCAGCGCGAACAGCAGATCGACCGGCTGGTCGTCGATGGCGTCGAAATCAACGGGCACCGCCGCAGTGACGAAGGCCCCGACCGCGGGTCGATCGTGGGCGATGCGGCCATGGGGTAGCGCTACACGATTGCCCAGTCCGGTGCTGCCCAGTTTCTCCCGGCTCAACAAGCTGGAGAATATTTCCGCTTGATCGAGATCGGGACAGCTCTCGGTAATCAGCGTGCTCAGATATTCCAAGGCACGTTTTTTACTGGTGATGTCGGCCTTGGGCACAACCCGTTCGGGGCTCAGTAGATCGGAAATTGTCATGATGCAGCACTCAGGCCGGCAGGCCCTGTTACAGGTTTCGATTACAACGACTCGACGCTCTTGCTCTTGATGCCACCCTCGGCACGGTGGTGATCGTTTTGCTTGCCGCGATGTTTTTTCAACTGGCGGTCAAGCTTGTCTACCAGCCCATCGATAGCGGCATACATGTCTTCCTGCACGGAGTCGGCGAAGACATCGGCGCCACTGATGTGCATTTTGGCTTCAGCCTTCTGGGCCAGTTTCTCGACACTGAGAATGACATGCACGTTGGTTACTTGATCGAAGTGGCGCTGCAGCCGCTCGAACTTGGTGTTGACGTAGTCGCGCAGTGCGGCGGTGATCTCGATGTGGTGACCGGTAATGTTGAGTTGCATGTTGTGACTCCTTGGGGTTGAAAGGGTGCGCCTGTCACCTCAGATCAGGCGTTTGCGTTCGTTCGAGGGCGGTATGCACATCGCTTCCCGATACTTGGCCACGGTACGGCGAGCTACCTGTATGCCCTGATCCGAGAGGATACGGGCAATCTTGCTGTCGCTGAGCGGTTTGGCCGGATTCTCCGCAGCGACCAGTTTTTTCATCAGTGCACGGATCGCGGTGGCGGAGCATTCGCCACCGCTCGCTGTACTGACATGGCTGGAAAAGAAGTATTTGAACTCGAAGATGCCGCGTGGTGTGTGCATGTACTTGCGGGTGGTGACGCGCGAAATGGTGGATTCGTGCATTTCGATGGTTTCGGCCACATCGCGCAGCACCATCGGTTTCATGGCCTCTTCGCCGTAGTCCAGGAATGCCTGCTGGCGCTCGACGATGCACGAGGCAACCTTGAGCAGCGTTTCGTTGCGGCTTTGCAGGCTCTTGATGAACCAGCGCGCCTCCTGCAAGTGCGATTTGAGCGTGGTGTTGTCCGCGCTGTTATCGGCGCGGCGGATCATGCCCGCGTATTGAGTGTTGATTCGCAGGCGTGGCGTCGTTTCCGGATTGAGCTCGACGCGCCAGGCACCGTTCATCTTGCGCACGTATACATCGGGCACGATGTATTCGGTCGTCGTACTCGGCATGCTGTTGCCGGGGTGAGGATTGAGCGAGCGGACCAGCGCCAGCGCCTCGCGCAGTGTCTCCTCGTCAAGCCGCGCGCGGCGCATCAGCAACTGCTGATCACGGCCCGCCAAAAGATCCAGATGCTCCGTGACCAACCGCATCGCCTCTCTACGGAACGGGGTATTGTCGGGTAGTTGCCGCAACTGCAAATAGAGACACTCGCCCAGGTCCCGGCAACCGATGCCGGGCGGGTCGAAGTTCTGTATCCGATGCAGCACCGCCTCCACTTCGTCCAGTTCCACTTCCCCCAGGTCTTCTTTGACTGCTTCCAGCACATCTTCGAGGCTGCAGGTGAGGTAACCGTCGTCGTTGATGGAGTCGACAATCACCGAGGCGATGGTGAAATCGGTCTCATTGAAAGGCGTCAGTTGCAGTTGCCAGAGCAGGTAGTCGTGGAGCTTTTCATCAATTTCAGCGGCGTGGTCGTACTCGCGGTCGTCACCGTCGTAGTTTGAGTAGCTCATTCCGCCGGTGTCGTAGACATCCTCCCAGGCGCTGTCTACGGGCAGATCTTCAGGGATGTCGGCAGGTGTCTGATTTACTTCACTTTCGGCGCTGCTGCCATTGCTGCCGTTGCGGTTGCTGAGTTCGATCTCGATGCTGAGTGCAGGTTCCTGCTGCTCGAGTTCCTCCTCGTTTTCGAGCATCACGTTGGACTCCAACGCCTGCTGCACCTCCAGTTGCAGCTCCAGGGTGGAGAGCTGCAAAAGGCGAATAGCCTGCTGCAGCTGCGGTGTCATCGTGAGCTGCTGGCTTAGGCGTAGCTGAATCGACTGCTTCATTGGAGAGGTTGGTTGAGCAATGGAGCCTATTTAAGTGTGCTGGGCTAACCAAATAATAACCCATGCCATGCCCGTTTTCCGGGTCTCGGCACAGTATTGGCACGAACTTTGATAAGTATCAAGCCTTGACATGCGGCGGAACAGCTGTTGCTCAAGTTCCGCCCGGGCCCCCTCCCTGAGCGAAGCGGCAATTGTGACCCGCCACGCGCGCAGTGGCAACTAGCGCGGTGATCGTGAAACCATGCCGGCACTCCGGATCACAGCCGGAATTTCTCACCGAGATAGACTTCACGTACCAGTGCGTTGTTCAGGATCTCCTCGGCACTCCCCTGGGCGATCACCTGACCGGCGTTGAGAATATAGGCGCGATGACATATGCCCAGCGTTTCGCGCACGTTGTGGTCGGTGATCAATACCCCGATGTTGCGCTCACAGAGGTGTTCGATGATGCGCTGAATGTCCAGCACCGAGATCGGATCGACTCCCGCGAAAGGCTCATCCAGGAGTATGAAGCGCGGCTCGGCCGCCAGGGCCCGGGCGATCTCGACCCGTCGCCGTTCACCGCCGGAGAGGCTCATGCCCAGATGCTCGCGCAGATGTCCGATATGCAGTTCATGCAGCAGCTCATCGAGGCGTTCCTGGCACTCGGCGCCGGAGAGTCCGCGAATCTCCAGGATGGCAAGGATGTTCTCCGCTACGGTCAGTTTGCGAAACACCGAGGCCTCCTGCGGCAGGTACCCCACGCCAAGCCGCGCGCGTTCATGCATCGGAAGCCGGGTGATATCGCGTCCGTCGATGACGATCTGCCCGGCATCGGCGGCAATCAGGCCGACGATCATGTAGAAAGAGGTGGTTTTTCCTGCGCCATTGGGTCCCAGCAGGCCTACCGCCTCACCGCTGCTGATCTCCAGCGAGACATCGCTGACCACACTGCGGTCGCGGTAGCGCTTGGCCAGAGCTGTCGCCGTGAGCCGGGTCACTGCGCGGCTTTCGGTGTGTCCGCGGTGTCCGGAGCGGACTGGTTTTTGGGTTGGATGACGATACGAACGCGGCTCGAGCCATCGGTGCTGCCCTGGGCGTGCACCCGGTCGCGAGCAGCGTCGTACTCGATGCTGGCACCGGCGAACTCTTCCTTTCCCTGCCAGAAGCGTGCCTCGCCAATGAACAGGGTTGTCTCGCGTTCGGTATCGTGTTCGATGCGCCGGGCGTGGCCGTAAGCATCCTGCTCCTTGCCCTGGGGACGTTGGCGGAAGGTGGCGGGGGAGCCCATCATGATGATGCGTTCCGGTCCATCCTCGTTGGAGTGCACCACGATCTCATCGCCGGTGGCGCGTACACTGCCCTGGCTCATCTGCACCGCACCGCTGTAACGGCTGATCTTCTTCTGGTCGTCGATGGTGACGCTATCGGCTTCGAGGTGCATAGGCTGGTCGCGATCACTGTCGAGACCCCAGGCGGATGCGGGCATCGCGGTGACGATCAGTATCAGCGAATTAGTGATTAGCCGGCGCATGGACTCCCCGTACCTTTGCCAAGAGCTGCAATGACCCGCCCTCTCCCAAATTACCGCGCAGCCCGGTTGCTTCGATGTGGCTGGTGCCGTCTTGAAAGGTCACCCGGGCTGCAGTTTCGACGTAATTCTCCCGCGGACGCAGCAACAGATCGCGGGTCTGGAGTACACCGTTCGCTGCGCCCAGCTGAGTCATCGTGACCGCGCCACGCAGCATAACCACTTTTCCGTCCGCATCGCTGCTGCCTTGATCGCTGCGGACCTCCCAGAGTGGTCCCTGATCGCCGATGGCGTAGAAACGCGGTTCGAGCAATTCACTGCTGTCATCGTCGCTGTAGTGAACGATACGCGCGGCGCTCATGCGGTGCTGGAGGACACCGTTCTCGTCCATGGCGCGTAGCTGGACGGAGGTAAGGAAGAAATCGGGCGTATGCCGCTCGGGACGGCTGATCGCCGGTTGCGGGGTAAGGATATCCGCAACCCAGTTGCTCAGCAGCGCGAGCGCGACGAGGGCGACAAACACCACGCTGGCGCGGGTCATCTGGAGATATACCCCGCCATGGCGGGTTGCAGTGTGCCCTGGGCCTCCATGATCAGCTCGCACACCTCGCGCGCGGCGCCGCGCCCCCCGGGAAGGGTGGTTTGCCAATGGGCGTGTTGCCGCACCAGCGGGTGCGCATCGCTGACCGCGATGGCCAGGCCAACCCGACACATTACCGGCAGATCGATGACATCGTCCCCGGCATAGGCGACCTGGTCGGCGCCGATGCCCAGTTCCGTGATCAGGGCCTCGAAGGCCGGGCCCTTGTCCTCCAGACCTTGATGGACATGGCGGATGCCAAGGGCCTGCATGCGGGTCTGAACAGCGGCTGAGCGGCGCCCGGAGAGAATAGCGACCTCCACACCCGAACGCTGCAACATTTTGAGGCCGTGGCCGTCGCGGGCATTGAAAATCTTGAATTCCTCCCCGCGATCGCTGAAGAACAGGCTGCCGTCGGTCAGTACGCCGTCCACATCGAAGATCACCAGACGAACTGCGGCAGCCTTGGCGAGAGTATCCTGCATCTGCCGGCCGCCCCTACAGCACGCCCGCGCGCAGCAGGGTGTGCATATTCAACGCGCCGATGAGCCGGTTGGAGGCGTCGACCACCAGCAGACCGTTGATCTTCTTTTCCTCCATGATCTGCAGCCCTTCCGCGGCCAGAAGATCCGCCGTGACCGTCGTGCAGCCGCGCGTCATGACCGAGGCGACCGGAGCATTGTGGATATCGATGCCCTGGTCGAGCGTGCGGCGCAGATCGCCATCGGTGTAGATGCCGACCACACGCTCGGCGCCATCGACGATCGCGGTCATCCCCAATCCTTTGCGGCTCATCTCCAGCAGTGCGGTACTGAGGCCGGCAGATTCGGGCACCCGCGGAACTTCAGCGCCGCTGTACATCACATCGTGGATGCGCAGCAGCAGGCGCTTGCCCAGGCGCCCCGCAGGATGCGAGCGGGCAAAATCGGCGGCCGTAAAGCCGCGCGCTTGGAGCAGCGAAACCGCCAGTGCATCGCCCATGGCCAGCGTCGCGGTGGTGCTGGAGGTGGGCGCGAGACCCAACGGACAGGCCTCCTGATCGACGCTGACATCGATACAGACGCTGGATTGGCGCCCCAGCGTGGAGTCCGGCTTGCCGGTGAGGGTGATCAACGGCACATCGAGGCGTTTGATGAGCGGCAGGATGGTGAGGATCTCCTCCGTTTCCCCCGAGTTGGAGAGCGCGAGTACCACATCCTTGGCGGTAATCATTCCCAGATCGCCATGACTCGCTTCGCCCGGATGGACGAAAAAGGCCGGACTGCCGGTGCTCGCCAGGGTGGCGGCGATCTTGCTGCCGATATGCCCTGATTTGCCCATGCCGAGCACGATGATGCGCCCCTCGCAGGCGAGCAGGATGCGGCAGGCACGGGCGAACCCGGCATCGATGCGTTGAGCGAGCGCCGTCACTGCGGCCGCCTCGGTCGTGATCACCGCCCGCCCGAGATCACAGAACTTCGCGTCGGGATGATCCACCGGGGAAGATGTCGAGTCTTGTGGTGCCATGTATGGTCGCGTCGTTGGGTTTAGGTTTCAGTGCTGGATGTAGAGCATGACCTGGTAGCCGACAAAGGCGGCGAGCAGCGTACCCCCCTCCAAGCGGTTGATGCGGCCGTGTCCCCCGAATCCATAAGCCATGGCGAACAGGGCCAGGGTCATTATTGCCATGACCGGCAGATCGCGCACCAGCACCTCTTCGGGAAACCTTCCGGGGCTGATCAGGCCGGGCAGTGGCAGCACCGCCAACAAGTTGAACATATTGGAACCGATGATATTGCCGATCGCAATGTCGTGTTCCTTTTTTATGGCACTCACGATGGCGGCCGCCAGTTCGGGGAGGCTGGTGCCGATGGCAACGATCGTGAGGCCGATGACCAGATCGCTGACGCCCAGGCTCTGGGCAATCTCCACCGCCCCCCACACCAGCATGCGCGAGCTGACCAGCAGTACCGCCAGGCCGAAGACCAACCACATCAGCGCGCGGGAGAGTGGCCGCGCTTCGGGTACTTCGGCCGTGATCTCCCGGGTCATGGGATCACCGCGGCGCATGCGCATCCCCAGCGTCACCAGCCAGTAGAGCATCATGCAGAGCCCGCCCAGCAGCAACAGACCGTCGATACGTCCCAGGTTGCCGTCCGCCATCAGTACGCCTGCGAACATAACGACGGCGAGTAGGATGGGAAACTCGCGACGCAAGGTGTCCGAATGGACATCGAGCGGGGCGATCAGGGCTGTTACCCCGAGGATCAGGCCAATGTTGGCGATGTTGGATCCCAGCGCGTTGCCGATCGAGAGCCCCGTGTTGCCCTGCCAGGCGGCCATGCCCGAGACCAGCATCTCCGGGGCTGACGTGCCGAATCCCACCACCGTAAGACCGATGATCAGCGTGGATATACCCAGGTTGCGCGCCGTGGCGGCGGCGCCGACGACGAAGCGGTCCGCGCCCCAGACCAGCATGAGGAATCCGGCGATGACGGCGGCAATGGGTAACAGGAGACCGGTCGTATGATCCATCAAGCGGTGGCGTTGGTTTTGGGCGAGACTCGGGGTTCAGGGGCGACAGGCCCTACTGTGCGACGGGTCTCAGCAGGCCGGCGACACGCGATCTATTATGACACGACGCCGCGCAGGGCAGCACGGGCCGCACGCCGGGTGGCTGCCAGGTGCCGCCCGATGGGCCGCCGATGAAGTTGACTTGATTCCTGCGAGCACCGACACTTGCGGCCGAGTACCTGCAGCACCGGCGCAGTGACGCGACCCGAACAAGAAAGCACAACCAACCCTGGATCGTCTGCCTTGCAAGCCAACCAACCCGAGACACTCGTCGAGATCCGCGGATTACGGTTCCTGCGCGGATCGCGGGCGATCTTCGACGGTGTCGATCTCGATATCCGCCGCGGCCGAATCACGGCGATCATGGGGCCGAGCGGCAGCGGCAAGACGACGCTGCTGCGCCTGATCGGTGGCCAGCTGCGACCGCTGGAAGGCGCTGTGCACGTCGATGGCGAAGAGGTGGCGCGGTTGTCACGCAGCGGGTTGTATGAGCTGCGCAAGCGTATGGGAATGCTGTTTCAGAGCGGCGCCCTGCTGACCGATCTTACTGTTTACGAGAACGTCGCCTTTCCGCTGCGCGAGCACACCCGGCTGCCCGAGCGCATGATCCGCGATCTGGTCCTGATGAAATTGGAGGCCGTTGGACTGCGCGGCGCACGTGATCTGATGCCCAGTGAGTTGTCTGGCGGCATGGCGCGGCGGGTAGCGATGGCGCGCGCCATCGCGCTCGATCCGCTGATGATCATGTACGACGAGCCCTTCGCGGGGCAGGATCCGATCTCCATGGGTGTGCTGGTGAAATTGATTCGCACGCTGAACGACGCGTTGGGGCTGACCTCTATTATCGTCTCGCACGATGTGGCTGAGACCGCCTCCATCGCCGACTACATCTACGTGATTGCCGGAGGCAAGGTTATCGAGCACGGCACACCGGCGGCGCTGCGCGATTCCCATTCCGACTGGGTGCGCCAGTTCATGCAGGGGCTGCCCGATGGACCGGTGCCCTTCCACTATCCGGCGCCGCCCCTCGCTGTGGAGTTGCTCGACGGGGACGCGGCATGCTGACCCTGCTGCAGCGACTGGGGCGGGCCGGGCTCAATTTCTTCGAGCGCCTGGGACGCGGTCACCTCTTTCTTTTTCATACCCTGGTTACACTGCCGGGACTGCTGTGGCGCTTTGGTCTGGTAATCCGGCAGATCTATTCCGTGGGTGTGCTGTCGCTGGTGATCATCCTGGTCTCGGGGTTGTTTGTCGGTATGGTGCTGGGACTGCAGGGATACAACACCCTGGTCGATTTTGGTGCCGAGGAGTCGCTGGGCGTGGTGGTGGCGCTCTCGCTGGTGCGCGAGTTGGGACCGGTGGTCGCGGCACTGCTCTTTGCCGGACGCGCCGGGTCGGCTTTAACCGCAGAGATCGGGCTCATGAAGGCCACCGAGCAACTCTCCGGCATGGAGATGATGGCAGTCGATCCCCTGCAGCGTGTTATCGGTCCGCGGTTCCTCGCCGGGGTGATCTCGATGCCGCTGCTGGCCGCCATCTTCAGTGCCGTGGGGGTTGTGGGCGGCTATTTTGTCGGCGTTGGCCTGCTGGGCGTCGATGAAGGGGCCTTCTGGTCGCAGATGCAGGCCAAGGTGGATCTGCAGGAGGATGTCTATAATGGCGTCATCAAGAGCGTGGTGTTCGGAGTCGTGGCGACCTGGATCGCGGTATTCGAGGGTTACGACGCAGTGCCCACTTCCGAGGGGGTGAGCCGGGCGACGACCCGCACCGTGGTGCACACGGCACTGGCGGTATTGGGGCTCGATTTCCTGCTCACCGCACTCATGTTCACAGAGGTCTAATCATGTTTCAGTCACGAACTACGGAAATATGGGTCGGGCTGTTTGTCGCTGCGGGACTGGCGGCGCTCTTCGTGCTGGCGATGAAGGTCAGCAATCTGAGCGGTTTCACGGATGAAAAAGGCTACACGCTGGTAGCCCGATTCGAAAACATCGGCGGCCTCAAGGTGCGATCACCGGTGACTGTTTCGGGGGTAAGGATAGGGCGGGTGGCCGGTATCAGCTACGACAATGAGAACTACGAGGCCCTGGTGACGCTCAACGTGAGTGCGCACTACGACAAGTTGCCCACGGATACCAGCGCCAGCATCCTCACTGCGGGCTTGCTGGGCGAGCAGTATATTGGTCTCGAGCCCGGTGGTGAGGAACAGTTTCTCAAGGACGGGGACAGCATCCAGCTGACCCAGTCCGCGCTGGTGCTGGAGAAGATCATCGGTCAGTTTCTCTTCAGCAAGGCTGCGGAAGGCGTCAAGGAATAGGTGGAACTTGGCGCACGGTTTGAACTCTCAACACCCAAGAACGGACCGTTGTGCACGAAGGCGTCGCTGGTGGAAGTTGGCAGTTTGAGCGTGGTGGCGGTTTGCCGGGTACAAACGACAGAAGTCGGTAGGGAGCTTACATGAGAAAAAGAGTGCGCAGAGGCGGAGTGATACTGCTCCTGCTGGCAATGGCCGGTTGGCTGGGCGTGGCGCAGGCGGCGATGGGACCTTTGGAACTGGTGCAGGACACCACGGACAGGCTGTTGCAGGCGATCCAGGCCGAGAAGGCGGTGATTGAAAAGGATCCGGACCGGATCTATCGGCTGGTGGAGGAGATTGCGCTGCCCCATTTCGATTTTGAACGCATCTCGCGTTGGGTGCTGGCGAAGAATTGGCGCAAGGCAACGCCGGAACAACGTCAGCGCTTTTTAGAGGAGTTTACCGCGTTACTGGTGCGTACCTACGCAACGGCGCTGGCCGAATACAAAGGCCAGAAGGTGACCATGCAACCGGTGCGCATGAAACCGGATGATACCCAGGTCAAGGTGCGGGCCGAGGTGGAACAGCCGGGTGCCTTCCCGATTCCCATCGACTACCGGATGCATCTCACGGATGGTGCATGGAAGGTCTACGATGTCGCGATCGACGATATCAGCCTGGTTGCCAATTACCGCAGCACCTTCGCCAACGAAATCAGCAGTGGTGGTATCGACAACCTGATCGCCACCCTCGCGACCCGCAACAAGGGTGGTGATGGTGCAAAATGACGCCTGTCTGAAGCAGGGCGGCGACGGCGAACTGCTGCTGACCGGCGCCCTGAGTTTTGCCAGCGTGCCGCAGCTGGAGGGGCTGCTGGAACCGTTGCAGAGACCAGGCCAGGAAACCGTGATTGATCTGCGCGGCGTCAAGCGCAGCGACAGCGCCGGTCTCGCGCTTCTGGTTGAGTGGTTGCGGCAGACGCGGCAGCGCGGCGCAAAGCTGACGTTTCGCAATATCCCCGAGCAGATGCAGGCCATGGCTCGAATTAGCCAGGTGTATGGATTGTTGAACGATGAGGCGCCCGACGCCGATTAGGCGCCGTGTCCCCCGGTCGTTAACGCCGCACCGCAATTTCCCGTATCATAGGTCCCTTTTCCCGTGTCCGGGCAGGAGTTTCCGCAAAGATGCAAGCGCAAGATATCGAGGCGATAATCCGTGCCGGCCTTCCCGAGGCCGAGCACGTATCTGTCAGTGGAGACGGTACTTACTTCAAGGCTGTCATTGTCGCCGATTCATTTGCCGGTAAAGGGCTGGTTCAGCAGCACCGTCAGGTCTACGCGACTTTGGGGGACAAGATGCGCGCCGAGATCCATGCGCTCTCGATACAGACGCTGACCCCCGAAGAGTGGGAAGCCGAGGGACGTCCCAGTGCCTGACACTCTGCCGTTGACACACACCAAGGCCCTTTCCGACCGGGACCTATGGACCGACTGATCATCGAAGGTGGCGTGCCGCTCTCCGGTGAGGTGCGTATGTCCGGCGCCAAGAATGCCGCGCTGCCCATCATCATCTCGACACTCCTGGTGGATGGGATGGTCGCAATCGGCAACATACCGCATCTGCACGACATCACCACCACGATGGAGTTGCTCGGCGGCATGGGGGTGGAACTCACCGTCGACGAGCGTATGAATGTCGAGGTCGATCCGCGCTCCATCAACAACTTCGTCGCTCCCTACGAACTGGTCAAGA
Source organism: Pseudomonadota bacterium (assembly GCA_008501635.1). Classification (NCBI taxonomy): domain Bacteria; kingdom Pseudomonadati; phylum Pseudomonadota; species Pseudomonadota bacterium. The sequence continues at coordinate 206,288 of QQUJ01000030.1, read as the reverse complement.
CCATGCGCGCGTCGATCCTCGTGCTCGGCCCGCTGTTGGCGCGCTTTGGCGAGGCTGACGTGTCGTTGCCAGGCGGCTGCGCCATCGGATCGCGACCGGTCAATCTGCACATCAAGGGACTGCAGGCCATGGGGGCGGACATAGTTGTCGAGGGCGGCTATATTCGTGCCCGCGCCAAGCGCCTGCGTGGTGCACGCATCTTCATGGACCTGGTGACCGTTACCGGTACCGAGAACCTGATGATGGCGGCCACCCTGGCCGATGGCGTCACCATTATCGAGAATGCCGCGCGCGAGCCCGAGGTGGTCGATCTGGCGCATTGCCTCAATTCACTGGGTGCCAAGATCACCGGCCAGGGTACGGATACCATCACCATCGAAGGGGTGACGGCCCTGCGGGGCGGGCGGTACAACATCCTCCCCGATCGTATCGAAACCGGTACTTTTCTGGTGGCTGCGGCCATGACCAGCGGCCGCATCAAGGTCAAGGACACGCAACCCTCGCTGCTCGATTCAGTATTGGTCAAGCTGCGCGAGGCGGGTGCCAAGATCGAGGTCGGCGACACCTGGATCGATCTCGACATGGAGGGACGCAGGCCGCAGGCGGTGGAGGTCCGCACCGCTCCTTATCCGGCCTTTCCGACCGATATGCAGGCTCAGTTCACCGCACTCAATGCGGTTGCCGAGGGGGTGGGAACGATTACCGAAACGGTGTTTGAAAACCGCTTCATGCATGTGCCGGAACTCGATCGCATGGGTGCCAGGATCGAGCTCAAGGGGAACACCGCCATTTGTACCGGCGTCAGGCTGCTCAAGGGCGCGCCCGTGATGGCCACCGATCTGCGCGCTTCGGCCAGTCTGGTGCTGGCGGGTCTGGTGGCGAAAGGCGAGACGCGCGTCGACCGGATCTATCATATCGATCGCGGCTACGACAATATCGAGGAAAAGCTTGCCCAGCTGGGCGCGAAGATTCGTCGCGTTCCCTCCTGATCTCATCTCAGCAACGAACATGCGCGACACACTGACCATCGCTGTCTCCAAGGGACGCATCTTCCAGGAGGCGCTGCCGCTCCTGGCGGGCGCCGGGATCATTCCCCGGGACGATCCGGAGACCAGCCGCAAGCTGATTCTGGAGACCAACCGGCCCGATGTGCGGCTGGTGATCATTCGCGCCTCCGATGTGCCCACCTATGTGGAGTACGGGGCCGCCGATCTGGGCGTGGCCGGTAAGGATGTGCTGATGGAGCATGGGGGCGATGGGCTCTACGAGCCGCTCGATCTGCGAATTTCCCGCTGCCGCTTGATGGTGGCGGGCCGACCCGAGGAGGCGGAACCGGCCGAACGCCTGCGGGTGGCGACCAAGTACCCCAACATCACGCGTCGTTACTACGCCCGCCAGGGCAGGCAGGTGGAGACCATCAAACTTTACGGCTCCATGGAGTTGGCGCCGCTGGTAAAGCTGGCGGACCGTATCGTCGATCTGGTCGATACCGGCAACACCCTCAAGGCGAATGGCCTCGCTCCCCTGGAGCACATCGCCGACATCAGTTCGCGCCTGGTGGTCAACAAGGCGTCGATGAAAATGAAACACACCGCCGTGCAGGAGCTGATCGATGCCCTGGAGACGACGGTGCAAGCCGCGCAGTGAGGATTTCGCAGTGATCGACATCAAGCGCCTCGACAGCACCCGGCCCGGGTTTCAGTCGCAGCTCGCCGCATTGCTGGCGTGGGAGGGCGTTTCCGATGCCGCCGTTCACGCTACGGTGCAGGAGATTATCGACGCGGTTCGCGCACGTGGCGACGCGGCGGTGGTGGAGTTTACCAACCGCTTCGATCGTATGCAGGCCGAGGGAATGGCCGAGTTGGAGATCCCACAGAATCGCCTGGAGCAGGCACGAGGGAGTTTGCCTGCCCAGCAGCGCGAGGCGCTGGAGTTCGCGGCGCACAGGTTGCGTGCTTATGCCCAGCACCAGAAGATGGAGAGCTGGTCCTACACCGAAGCCGACGGTACGGTGCTCGGCCAGCAGGTGACGCCGCTCGATCGCGTCGGTCTCTACGTCCCTGGCGGCAAAGCGGCCTACCCCTCGTCGGTACTGATGAACGCCATCCCGGCCAAGGTGGCGGGAGTACCGGAACTGATCATGGTGGTGCCCACACCCGACGGCGAGGTCAACGACCTGGTGCTGGCAGCCGCGGCGATCAGTGGCGTCGATCGAGTCTTCACCATTGGCGGCGCCCAGGCGGTGGCGGCACTGGCCTACGGGACCGAAACCATTCCGCAGGTGGACAAGATCGTCGGCCCCGGCAATATCTATGTGGCGACCGCCAAACGCATGGTCTTTGGTGCCGTCGGCATCGACATGATCGCCGGGCCTTCGGAAATCCTGGTGATCTGCGATGGGCAGACCGATCCCGATTGGATCGCCATGGATCTCTTCTCACAGGCGGAACACGACGAGGACGCCCAGGCAATACTCATCAGTCCCGACGCCGGATTCCTCGACCGGGTGGCCGAGAGCATCGATCGCCTGTGCCCCGGGATGGAGCGTGCCGAACTGATCCGCACCTCGTTGGGCGCGCGCGGCGCACTGGTACGCGTCAAGGATCTCGATGAGGCGGCCGCGGTGGCCAATTTCATCGCCCCGGAGCATCTGGAACTTTCGGTAGCCGATCCGCAGGCGCTGGCGCAGAAGATTCGCCACGCCGGCGCGATCTTCATGGGGCGCTACACCGCCGAGGCCGTGGGTGATTACTGTGCCGGCCCCAACCACGTGCTGCCCACCTCGAGGACGGCGCGGTTCTCCTCGCCGCTGGGGGTCTATGATTTCCAGAAGCGCTCCAGCATCATCTTCTGCTCGCCCGAGGGAGCAAGTCATCTGGGCAAGGTTGCCGCTTCCCTGGCGCGTGGCGAGGGTCTGACGGCCCATGCACGCTCGGCGGAGTATCGGGTGAAGAGCGAGGATCGGTAAAGAATTCAACGCGAAGGCGCCAGGACGCAACGGGCACGAAGATTTTATCGGTTGTGTTCGCTTTGCGATCGTGGTGTCTTTGCGGCTCTGCGTTGAAAGACTTTAGATGAACGACTCCAAAGCATGGGTGCACCGCTGGATACGGCCCGAGATACGGGCGTTGTCCGCCTACCACGTCCCCGATCCCGGCAACCTGATCAAGCTCGACGCCATGGAAAACCCCTATCGCTGGCCCGCCGAGATGGTCGAGGAGTGGCTGACGCTGTTGCGTGAGACACCGGTCAATCGCTACCCCGATCCCGATGCGCGCGGTGTCAAGGATGCACTGCGGGCGGCGATGCCGATTCCCGCCGCGGCCGAGATCCTGCTCGGCAACGGTTCCGATGAGTTGATTCAGATGATCGCCCTGGCCCTGGCCGGGGAGGGGCGCAGCGTGTTGGCGCCGGAGCCCAGTTTCGTCATGTACCGGATGATCGGGCTGTTTACCGGCATGGATTACGTGGGTGTCGCGTTGAAGGGTGACGATTTCACCCTCGACATGCCGGCCATGCTGGCGGCCATCGAGCGTCACCAGCCGGCGGTGCTGTTCCTCGCCTACCCCAATAACCCGACCGGCAACCTGTGGCCCGAGGCTGAGATCCGCCGGCTGATCGAGGCCGCGCCGGGGCTGGTGGTGGTCGACGAGGCCTACGCGCCGTTTGCGGGAGCCTCCCTTCTGGGAGCGGTGGCGGAGTACCCCAATCTGGTGGTGATGCGCACGGTCTCGAAAATGGGGCTGGCCGGGCTGCGGCTCGGTTTGTTGGTGGGCGACCCTCGTTGGTTGGGCGAGTTCGACAAGGTGCGGCTGCCCTACAACATCAACGTACTGACCCAGGTCAGCGCCCGGTTCGCGCTCCGCCACAGCGCGGTGTTCGATGCGCAGACCGCGGAGATCTGCCGCGAGCGCGAGTCGCTGTTCGAGGCACTGGCTACCCTGCCTGGCATCACCGTCTATCCCAGTCGTGCTAACTTCCTGCTGATCCGCTGCCCTGCGGGCCGGGCCGATGAGTTGTTCGCCGCACTCAAAGCGCGGGGAGTGTTGATCAAGAATCTCAATGGAGCCGGCGGGCGGTTGACCGATTGCTTGCGGGTGACAGTTGGGACGCCCGAGGAGAACCGGGCCTTCCTGGCTGCGTTGGTATCCAGCGCAGCGCTGCAATATTCTTCAGGCTAGAACCTATCTCAGAATCCCCCGCGTACTGTGTTGAGCCCCAGAGGTGCGCTGGCGGTGTTCTCGACTTGCCAATAGCGCTGCTATTGGCTGCGCCTTCGGGCCTACCCAGCGCTCCTCTGGGGCCAACCCGCAGGGCCGGGCGCTCGTGGCTCCAGCGCGGCGTCGCGGCTCGCTCATTGGGAATGACCCAACCACGCTCGCCACACCTGGCGCTCGAACCACGAGCGACCGGCACAGCTCGCGGGGGATTCTGAGATAGGTTTTAGTTGAAACACCACCCTGGTGCAGAAGAGGATGTGCGCCGTATAGACCGCTATACGCTGGATGAGGGGCAGGCGTGAAGTGGCGGTGAAGTGGCTGTAGAGCGCCACCTCACCGCTGCGCGATCTGCTGATCAGACGAACAGGCTGACGTCGGATTCGCCGGCAAACTCGAAGAACATGGCGGCACCACCGTATTCGATGCCGTCGATGAGGTCCTTGGGCTGGAAGTCGAAGAGATCGACGGTCATCTGACAGGCGATCATTTTCACCTCGGCCTCCAGCGCAAGATCGCGCAGTTCGTTGATGCTGGCCACGCCCTTGGCCTTCATCTTCTGCTTCATCATCATGCTCATCATCGACTGCATACCCGGCAGTGCAGTACCGAGAACCGGGAACCACTTGTCCATGCCCATGGGCATGGGCATTGCGGGGTTGCCGAGCGGGGTGACCTGCAGGTTCATGTCCTTCTTCAGCAATTGCAGGCCGTAGAAGGTGAAGAAGATACTCGTCTTGTAACCCAGAGCGGCCGCGGTGGTCGCAAGAATAAACGGCGGATAGGCCCAGTCCAGCGAACCTTTGGTGGCGATAATGGCCAAACTTTTTTGATCAGACATTGAGTTTCCTTCCGGTCAACAGAGCGACAGAATGGTCACAGCGGATCGCGACAAGCCGGTCTACAGCCCTGAAAGGGGTTGCGGGTTGGACAGGCAAGTGCGACATTCGCGGGAGTGCGATTGATGCACGCCACAACTGGATCGGCTGCGACGTTGAATGCTGTTCAGGCCTTGCGAATACGGAAGTAATAGGTCCCTGCATCTTCGCTCGAATCCAGTAGTTCGTTGCCCGTTTGCCTGGCGAAAGCGTCGAAATCCTTGACGGATCCCGGGTCGGTGGCTACCACACGTAGGACTTGGCCGCTCTGTAAACCCGCGAGGGATTTCTTGGCACGCAGGATCGGGAGCGGGCAATTGAGGCCCGTTGCGTCGAGTTCCTGATCGAAATCAGCCATTGTTGAACTCCTCCAATTGGATGGTGATGTGTCTATTAGAATGTCAGCCAGTACTTATATGTCAGCGGTCAGGGTAAAGGCAAGTCACGTCCGCACTCCCGTAAGGGATAGCATGCAGCCTACCCCGTGGGGATACTCGGCGAACGGGGTTTTCGGGAACACCGTGCAGCGGCAAGAGTCAGAATGCCTAGTCGCAGTCGTCGACAGGCCTATTTGCGCGCCCGGGACGCATGAGAATCAGGGGACACCGTTTTGATACCGAGAGTTCAGGCAGCCACCGTAGCCGTTCTTCTCCTGTTGTCCTCTGTGGGCATGGCCGCCGGGGTGCAACTGCCGGAGATGGGCAGCACCGCGGGCAGTATCTGGTCCGCGCACGAACAGGAGCGTATCGGGAAAGAGTTGATGCGCAGGCTGCAGCAGGCGGGCAAATTGCTGGAAGACCCACTGATCACCGAATACGTCGAGGCGGTTGGTGCCCGGCTGGTAGGCAGTGCCGATGTCCTCGATCAGCCCTTTACCTTTTTCGTGGTGGATGACCCCTCCATAAATGCCTTTGCCGCGCCGGGAGGTTATATCGGTGTGCATACCGGATTGATCGCAGCCGCCCAGGACGAGGGAGAGATGGCAGCAGTGCTGGCGCACGAGATTGCGCATGTGACCCAGAATCATCTGGCACGTGCCTATGAGGATGCCAGCAGTATGAGTTTGCCTGCCGCAGCAGCGCTGTTGGGGGCGATTCTTCTGGGTGGCGCCGATGCGCAGTTGGGGAGTGCGGCCATTGCGGGTGTTGCTGCAGGAACTGTGCAACGCCAAATCAACTTCACCCGTGACAACGAACGCGAAGCCGACCGTATTGGAATTCAGATTCTGGCCAACGCAGGTTTCGATCCGGGTGATATGCCCGAGTTCTTTGAGCGTATGCAGCGGGCCAGCCGTTACTATGGCACACAACTACCCTCATATCTGCTGACCCACCCAGTGACCACGGATCGACTCGCGGAGGCCAGGGATCGGGCATCGAGTTTGCCGGTTCGGCAGCAGGTGTTGGCGCTGGAGTTCCATTTGGCGCAGGCACGCGTGGTGGCGCGGGCAGCCGAAGATCTCGATGCGACTTACCAGCAATTTCACAAGATGAGCACCGAATCCCAAGGCGTGGTTCGTGATGCCGCCCGCTATGGAGAGGCGCTGTTGTTGTTACGCGCCAAACGTATCCCGGCCGCGCGCGAAGCGGCACTCGCTCTGCAGCGTGAGGAGCCGGATCGGTTGGCCTATCGTCTGTTGCTGGCGGACATTGAGGTGGCCGCGTCCCAATGGAAGGAGGCGCTGACCATCTACGCGGATGCGTTGCGCCTCTTCCCGGGCAATTACCCCCTTGCTCTGGGTTACGCGACTACGCTCATGCAGACCGACCAGGCCGCCAAAGCACGGGAGTTCCTCCAAGAGTACATGCGCGGACGCGCCCCCGATGCAGAGTTGTATCGATTGGCGGCACGTGCCAGTGGTGAGGCAGGCAGAGTTGCTGAAGCGCACGGCTATCTGGCCGAATCGTTCCATCAATTGGGCCACTACGGTGAAGCGATCCGCCAGTTGGAACTGGCGCTTAAGGTGCATGATCTCGATCTCTACACGCGGGCGCGTCTGGAATCCCGCCGCAACGAGATGCGCACGGACATGAAGCGCGAAAAGGCCGAGTCGTAACGGTGCGTACCAATCCCGTGAAGAACCTGGGGCCCTACAAACGCTGGACCCAGTGTCCGTGCGGTTTTGCCGGAATCATGGAGTTTCACCGCGAGGCGGATGCCAACTACACCAGTCCCGCGGATCAACTGCTGGTGCTGCATGCCGAATGTCCCTCCTGCGGCGAATGGGGGCAGGCGGGATTTTCCATAGAGCAATTGCGGGAGATGGAACAGGAATAGTATCTGGTATCGCATTCCGCGCTGCACAAAGTCCGCACTGTTGTGGGATAATCGCCGCCTTTGTCAGGCCAGCCATTGTGAGGACAGCCATGTTTGAAAAGGTGAGCGAGGCACCAGCCGATCCCATTCTGGGACTGAGCGAGGCGTTCAAGAGCGATTCACGCAAGGACAAAATCAACCTGGGTGTAGGGGTCTACAAAGACGAAGCCGGTACTACGCCGATTCTTAAAACCGTCAAACTGGCCGAGCAGCGCCTGGTGGAGCAGGAGAACACCAAGAGCTACCTGAGCATTGAAGGCACCGCGGCCTTCGGTAAGGGTGTTCAGCGCCTGCTCTTTGGCGCCGACAGCGAAATCGTGACCGGCAACCGCGCGCGCACTGCGCACACCCCGGGCGGCACCGGGGCGCTGCGTGTTGCGGCAGAGTTCATCGTGCGTCAGTTGGGCTGTCGGCGCATCTGGGTGAGCAACCCGACCTGGGCGAATCACGGCGGGGTGTTCAAATCCGCGGGTCTGGAAGTGCTCCAGTACGGTTACTACGATGCGGCCGCCAAGGACAAAGACTTTGCGGCGATGGTGCGCGATCTGCAGCAGGCGCAGCCGGGTGATGTGGTGCTGCTGCACGGCTGTTGTCACAATCCGACCGGCATCGACCCCACGGCGGAAGAGTGGGAAGTGCTGGCGCAACTCGGCGCCGAGAAGGGGTGGCTCGCGCTGTTCGACTTCGCCTACCAGGGCTTCGCCAGGGGTCTCGACGAGGATGCGGCGGGGCTGCGTAACTTCGCTGCGAAGAACGCCGAATTATTGGTGGCAAGCTCTTTCTCGAAGAACTTCGGTCTCTACAATGAGCGTGTCGGCGCCTTCACTCTGGTCGCCAGGGACAGCGCAACCGCGGATACCGCGTTCAGTCAGGCCAAGTCCATCGTGCGCACCATGTATTCCAATCCGCCGGCGCACGGCGGTGCCGTCGTTACCACTGTGTTGGAAGACCCGGCGCTCTACGCGCAATGGGAAAAGGAAGTGACCGAGATGCGCGAACGCATCCACGCGATGCGCACGCTGTTTGTCGAGACCCTGAAAGCCAAGGGAGTGGAGCGTGATTTCAGCTTCATCGAACGTCAGAACGGCATGTTCTCCTTCTCGGGGTTGAATCCCGAGAAGGTCGCACGTCTGAAAGACGAGTTCGGCATCTACATCGTCGGATCAGGCCGTATCAGCGTGGCGGGAATAACCCGTGCCAACATGGATGCACTGTGCTCGGCCATTGCGGCGGTGCTGTGATTTCCTGGTTCTGGGCCTGGCTATGAGGAGCGGGCCTTTCGAGGCCCGTTTCACTATCCGGCTACCGTGTTGTGCGGCCCCAGGCGGACCGGGCGCAGTTCGCCCTCGTCTTCGCCTGGCATGCTGACCCTGATGTAGTTGGGTGTAAGACCGGTTGCGTTCTTTTCGGTCAGCACGACGTGACCTGTTCCCCATTGCGAGTGAATAAAGCGTTGACGCAGTGTATCGCCGAGGACGCGCAGTTCTGCAGCCCTGATCTTTTTCACTTCACCCGGGACCTGGTCGCTGGCACCCGCGGCAGGTGTGCCTTGGCGTGCGGAAAAAGGGAAGACGTGCAGCTTGGCGAAACCGACGCTTTCAACAGTGTCGATCGTCTCGCGAAACTCGGCCTCGGTCTCTCCCGGAAAGCCGGCGATCAGGTCGGCGGCAAGCCCTGCCTGGGGGCGCGCCGCGCGAGCCTGCGCCGCAACGTTCAGCACTTCGCTGATTCCGTGTCCGCGCGCCATGCGTGTTAGAACGCCCGGCGATCCGCTTTGCACGGAAAGGTGCAGATGATCGCAGATCCGCGAATCGGCGAAGACCTCGAAGAACCCGGCGCTGAGATACTGGGGTCCCAGCGAGGAGAGGCGGATCCGCGGGATCCCGGTCTTGGCGAGGATTGCCGTGAGCAGCTCATGCAGCCGGGCGTTGTGCGGATGACGGGTGTCATCGCAACCCCACGCCGCCAGGTTGATTCCGGTCAGCACGACCTCGTGCAACCCGAGCTCTTCCGCGTGACGGATCTGGCGTACGATGGCCTCGACCGGCAGGCTGCGGTGTGCGCCGCGGACGAAGCGCGTGATGCAGAAACCGCATACGTCATCGCAGCCGGTCTGAATGGCGATCGGCAGGCGGGTGCGGGTGTTGAGGGGCAGTGGATCACAGTCGGCCTCGATACCGAAGTAGTCGAACAGGCGCTGCTCGGACTCGAAGACCAGGACATCGTTCAGTTGATTGTTATAGCTCTGCGCGTCGATACGGGGTCCGCAGCCCAGAACGGCGACCTGCTTGTGCGCGCGGCGCGCGGCGTTGGCCTGCTGACGGGATTTGCGATCCGCCTGCGCGGTGACGGTGCAGGAGTTGACGAGAACATAGTCGGCGTCGCATTCGCGGTTGACAGGAACATGTCCGGCGCGGCTCAACGCCGCATTCAGACGCGCAGAATCGAGCCAATTCATCTTGCAACCCAGCGTGCGGATGTAGAATCGGACAGGTTTTTGTGGCGGTGAGGTCAATGTCGCCCCCCCACAGTACGGGATAGGGGATGGTGGGCCGTGCTGGATTCGAACCAGCGACCACCTGATTAAAAGTCAGATGCTCTACCGACTGAGCTAACGGCCCACGGATACCTGATCGTTGGGGACAGATTTCAGGAAAGGCGCAATGATACAGAAAGCCTCCCCGATTTTCATCCCAATATCGGGCGGGTTCAGCGATGCTTACTCGTCGGCGAGGCCCATCGGTCCGTCGTGGAAAATTCGAGCGTCCATGGTCTTCAGTGATTCGGCGATCCGTGGTTGAAACGCCATATGGGCCAGGAGGTCACGTTCCAGATCGATGCCCGGTGCAATCTCGAGCAGATCCAGTCCGTCACCTGTCAGGCGAAACACGGCACGTTCGGTAATGTACATCACCTGCTGGCCGCGTTCGATCGCGTAGCGGCCATTGAAGGTGAGATGCTGCACGGCTGCAACGAATTTGCGGGCCTTGCCTTCCTGAGCGATATGCAGCCCGCCGTCGCGCACCTGGATGTCCAGTCCGCCTGAAGTAAACGTTCCGAGAAAATAAACCGCCTTGGCGTTTTGGCTGATGTTGATGAAGCCACCGGCACCGGCGGTCTTGGGGCCGAAACGGCTGACGTTCACATTGCCGCGGGCGTCGGTTTCAGCCATGCCAAGGAAGGTCTGGTCGAGGCCGCCACCGTCGTAGAAGTCGAACTGCGCCGGCTGATCGATGATTGAGTCGGCATTCGCAACCGCGCCGAAACTGAGCCCCCCGGCGGGTACCCCGCCGATGCCGCCCGGCTCGACGGTCAGCGCCACGCGCTCGAAGGTCTGTTCCTCTTCGGCAACCGCTGCCACCATTTCGGGCATGCCTATGCCGAGGTTGACCACAGCGCCGGCCTGCAGCTCCATTACGGCCCGTCGGCCAATGATCTTGCGCTCGTCGAGGGGCAGTCGTTTGGCGTTGGCAGCCGAGGTGCGGATCTCGCCGGTATAGCCGGGGTTGTAGATCTCGCCGAATGTCTGCCAATGGTTCTCGGGGCGGGCAATGACAACGTGATCGACCAGGATCCCGGGGATGCGCACCAGATGGGGGCTCAGGATATGGCGTTCGGTGATGCGTTCCACCTGGACGATCACCGTTCCGCCGCAATTGCGCACCGCTTGAGCGATGGCCAGACACTCCAGCGGCAAGGCCTCGTGTTCCATGGTGATATTACCGTTGCGATCGGCCGTGGTGCCGCGCAGTAGCGCCACGTTGATGGGGAATGCCTTGTAGAACAGATACTCCTCGCCATCGATCTCCATCAGGCGAACAATATTGTGTTGGGCCGCCGCATTGAGTTTGCCGCCATCCACCCGCGGATCGACGAAGGTATGGAGGCCAACGCGAGTGAGCGCCCCGGGGCGGCCCGCGGCGATGTCGCGGTAGAGGTGCGCGATGACCCCCTGCGGCAGGTTGTAGGCTTCTATTTTATTGGCACTGGCCAGTGCCCCCAGTTTGGGGACCAGCCCCCAGTGGCCGCCGATGACCCGGCGCACCATCCCCTCGTGGCCAAAGTGGTTGAGACCGCGATCTTTGCCGTCGCCCTGTCCGGCAGCGTAGACCAGGGTCAGGTCGCGCGGTCCGCCCTCGTCGAGGAAACGCTGCTCCAGGGCAATGGCCAGTTCCTCGGGGAAGCCAATCCCAACAAATCCTGCCGTTGCCAGCGTGTCCCCCGGTTTTACGCTGGCGACAGCGGCGCGTGCGTCGATGACTTTGCTCACACCCATGCAAGCGGTTCTCCTGTGTGGCTATCTGTACGCCACCGACGGCAGCCAGGTGACGATGGCGGGCCAGAGGGCGACGGTGGTGAGGGCGATGAGTTGGAGGATGATAAAGGGAATCACGCCCTTGTAGATATCGGCCAGGCGCACCTCGGGGGGGCACACGCCCTTGAGATAAAAGAGCGCAAAACCCACCGGCGGCGTCAAGAAGCTGGTTTGCAACGCCACCGCGACCAGGAGCACGAACCACACCAGCTCCGGGTTATCCACCACCCCAAAGCCGGGGATATCGAGCCCCAACCCGCTGACGATCGGGGCGATCAAGGGCAGCACGATGAGCGTGATCTCGATCCAGTCGAGGATAAAGCCCAGCAGAAAGATGATCAGCAGGATGAAGGCGATGATCCCCCAGGGGCCGAAGGGCAGCGAGGTGATGGCCGATTCGATCAGCTCATCGCCGCCGAGTTCGCGCAGCACCAGGGCAAAGCAGGTGGCCCCCAGGAAGATGGCGAAGATGTAGGCGGTGGTGTTGTAGGTCGAGCGCAGCACCTCGTTAAACACCTTGAAGCTGAGCCGTTTGTTGTACCCGGCCAGGAGCGTCGCCCCGAGCGCGCCGACCCCCGAGGCCTCGGTGGGGGTGGCGATGCCGGCGAAGATCGAACCCAATACCGCCACGATCAGCAGCACCGGGGGCAGGATCGATCTGAACACATCGAACACCATGGCCGCGGTGATCGGGCGGCGTTCGGGATTGAGCGGGGCGAGCCGGGGCCGAAACAGCGCGAGCACCAGGATGTAGACCCCGTAGAGGGTGCCGAGCAGCAGCCCCGGCAGCACCGCGCCCATGAACAGATCCCCCACCGAGAGCCCCAATTGATCGGCCATGATCACCAGCATGATGCTGGGGGGAATGAGGATCCCCAGGGTGCCGGCCCCGGCGATGGTGCCCAGGGCGAGCGCCTTGTTATAACCCTGCTTGAGCATCGCCGGTAAGGAGAGCAGTCCCAGGAGCACCACCGAGGCGCCGATGATCCCGGTCGAGGCGGCGAGGATGATGCCGATCAGCGTTACGGTCACGGCGAGCCCGCCGCGCACCTTGCCGAAGAGCTCCTGCATCGAGTGCATCAGCCGCTCGGCGATGCCGGACTTGTCGAGCATCAGCCCCATGAAGATGAACATCGGCAGGGCGACGAGCACCCAGTTGTCCATGATCTTGTAGATGCGGTTGACCACCAGCCCGAGGGTGAGGAAATCGAGCCCGGTGATGGTGTCGAGGTGGAGGTCGGACAGGTACCCCACCCCGGCGAACAGCACGCCGATCCCGCCCAGCACCCAGGCGACCGGAAAGCCGGTAAACAAAAACGCGATGAAGGCGAGAAACATCGCAATGACCAGGAGGTTGTTGACGTCAAATCCCATAACCGCAGCCTAGAATCGTTGAATGAGGGCGAAGGGGATTTCGCGCCAAGACGCCAAGTTCGCCAAGAAAATCATGAATAAAAATCTTCGCGCCCCTTGGCGTCTTTGCGCCTTGGCGCGAAATCATCTGTTTTTCATCAGCAGGTAAAGATCGCGCCACAGCCTAGAGAGCGCGGCGAGCCCCAGCAGCCCGAACGCCGCCGGAATGGCGCCTTTGATCAGCCAGCGGTAGGGCAGCCCCAGGGGCGCATCGGAGCGCTCGCCCACCCGCCAGGCTTCGGTAACAAACTCCAGGCTGGTATAAAAGACCACCCACACGAAAGGCAGCAGAAACACCACGATGCCAAAGATCTCCCACAGCCGCTGGGTGCGGGGACGCAGGCGCATGTGCACGATGTCGACGCGAATGTGCGCATCGTTGGCCTGGGCGTAGGCGACGCCGAACATCACCCCCACGGCGTACAGATGCCACTGCAACTCCTCGAGGATCACCTTGCCCTCGCCAAATCCATAGCGCAGCACCACCTGCAGGATGATCACAAACACCAACACCCCGTAGACCCAGCAGATCCCGTGTCCTAACCAGCGGATCAACCGGTCAATCGCGTCCGCAAGCGGGACGGGTATGGGCTCATGTTCAGCAATAACTGGTGTGCTCATCGAACCTCCCTCCCCCCAACTTGTTGCCAGAGCTCAAGAAATCCAGTCAACGGCTTGGAATCAGGTGAACTGCAATTAGGATTTCCGTTGTTCTTGGCGACCGGCAGGCCAAAACGGCCATGGTTTGCTCCCTGAAATAAGGGGAGGGGACGACTCGCGTCGCCCCCTCTTCCTGTCATCTGTCGCCGCGCGTGTTATTGGCGCTGGGCGCGCGGCAGGAAGGCGTAGGCCTCCCACAGATCGTAGCCGTTGCGGAAGTTGGCCAGATCCTCGTAGACCTTCTTGAAAAAGGCATCCTTTGCAGCCTCCTCCGCGACGACCTCGTCCCATGTCTTCTGGAAGGTGGCCAGCATCTCGTCCGACCAGTACATGTTCTTCACACCGGCCTCTTCGACGTTCTTTTTCATCACCTCGAACTGAATCGCCTCTCCCTCGGCGAACGACTGCGCCATCGAGGCCTTGCAGATGGTCTCGACCACCGCCTGCTGGCTCTCGTGCATCTGGTTCCACTCGTCCTTGTTCACCAGCAACTCGAACACCGTCGCCTGCTGGTGCCAGCCGGGGTAGTAGTTGTACTTGACCAGTTTGGAGAAGCCGAGGCGCTGATCGATCGCCGGCATGGAGAACTCCGTCGCGTCGATGGCGCCCTTCTCCAGGGCCGGGAAGATCTCACCCCCGGGTATCAGCGAGGTCGATACCCCGAGCTTCTGCATCACCTTGCCGCCAAGGCCGAAAAAGCGCATCCGCAGCCCCTGCAGATCCGCCACCGAATTGATCGGCTTGGCGAACCAGCCCGAGGTCTCCGGCGCGATGATGGCACAGGGGATCACCTTGACGTTGTAGCCGCCCTGATCGTACATCTCCTGATACAGCTTCAGACCGTTACCGTAGTAAAGCCACGCCATGTACTCACCCGCCTCAGGACCAAACGGCACCGCCGAGAACAGCGGCGAGGCGGGGATCTTGCCCGCCCAGTAACCGGCGGTGGTGTAGCCGGCGTTGACCTTGCCGGTGCTGACGGCATCGAGAATCTCGAACGGGGCGACCAGCTTGTTCGGCTCGTAGACCTTCATCTTGACCGTGCCGTTGGAGACCGTGTCGATATTGTCGCCCACCCATTTGATCGGTGTACCCAGCGCCGGCAGGACGGTGGCAAACGCAATCGGCACCTTCAGCAGTACCGGCTTTACTTTGGCAGCCAGGGCGCTGCCCGTAGCTGTGGTCAAGGCGGCGGCTGCAGTGAGTGCCAACAGTTGTTTGGATACTTTCATGGTTTTCCCTCTCTCCTCATTCGGTGAACGCCCCCCGACCGAAGGGGGTTGTACGGATTTCCAGGGCAGGTGCCGTGGATTCCACACTTTAAGGCAGGCTTCATGCCATTTTTATATAAACCAGAATAATCAGAGAGTTATGATTAGTGCTCGGCTTGTGCAAGCCGACCAATGACAGCTACTTGTCTGAATTCCGGACACTCACTGCCAATCCTCGCAGACCATCTGCAAGTTGGGATAGTAATTGTCCGGAATTCAGACGTTTTCTGTCTGGCTATTGGACAGCATGCCGAATTCGGCGAGTCGTTCGTAAAGCTTCGCCCGCGATATTCCCAGCATTTTCGCGGCAGCGGTCTTTTTGCCGCGAGTCGCCTCGAGGGCGGCACCAATGGCGGAGCGTTCGATCTCCGCGACAAGTTCCGCCAGGGGTCTTACGCTGTCAGCGCGCGGGCGAGTGGGTTTCGAGTTGGATGCCGCGGGAAGGATGCCCGCGAAATCAGCTGCGGCCAGTTTGGCTTTGTCGCTTAACGCGCAGCTCTGCTCCAGCACGTTGCTGAGTTCCCTGACGTTACCGGGCCAGGCGTAGGCGGTGAGCGTCGCCAACGCGGAGTCATCGAGTTCGCGTGCTTTGCTGTGGTTGCGCAGGGCGAGCTGCTCGAGCAGGCGTTCGCAGAGAATGGGGATATCATCCAGGCGATCGCGCAGCGGTATCAAGCGGATGGGTAGCACCTTGAGCCGATAGTAGAGATCAGCACGAAACCCGCCTTTCTTGACCTTCTCCTCCAGCTCGGCACTGGTGGCGGCGATGATGCGTACGTCGACCCGTACGATGCGGTTTGAACCGAGCGGCTCGAACTCCTGCTCTTGAAGCACCCTCAACAGTTTGGATTGCAGGTTCAGCGGCATTTCGCCGATCTCGTCGAGAAACAGCGTGCCGCCATTGGCGAGTTCGAACTTCCCTTTGCGCCCCTTGCGGTCGGCACCCGTGTAAGCGCCGGGTGCGACCCCAAAGAACTCTGATTCGAGCAGCGTCTCAGGGATGGCGGTGACATTGAGTCCCACGAATGGTTGATCGGCGCGCGGGGAGGCGTTGTGGATAGCGTGCGCCAGGAGCTCCTTGCCGGTGCCGGTTTCACCCAACAGCAGGACGCTGGAATCGTGCTCGGCTGCGCGCCGCGCATGGCGCTTGATTTCCTGAATTGCCGGATTGTTGCCCAGGAACTGAGAAAAACTGTACTTGGCTTTACGGTGAAACGCGAGTTCGCGTTCCGTTTTTGCCAATCTGCTCTGCAGCTGGTTGAATTTGGTAAGGATGTGATTGAGAGGTTCGATGGTGTCGTAGAGTACGAAACCGACCGCCCCGGTGATCTCTCCCTGCTCATCGATCAGCGGGATGCGCGTGACTACGAAATCGTGATTCTGGAACGCCATGATGTCGAGCAGAATTGGGCGACCGGTTCGAATCACCTGTCGCATCATGCTCTGCGGGATGATCTCTTCGACGTCGCGGCCGATGACATCCAATCCGTCAGGCAAACCAAGCAACAGACGGTACTTATCGTTGATCCAGACAATGCGCGCGTCTCGATCGACGGCGATGCTGCCTTCGCACTGGGACTCGAACAGCTGGAACAGCGACTGCACCGCCTGCCGGTGCAACTGCTTGGCATCGGATAGAAATTGCTCGGTTTGCACTTTTGTTAGGCGCTCCCTGTGCCTCTGCATTCGGCCCTTCAAACACTAGACTGGGGATCTGCCGCGTGCAAGTTTGCGAGTCGAGTATCGATGAATCACTGCCGAGCAGCGCACTGGTACTTGATGCGGCTGTTCGGGGTTGATGTAATGCGGTTGCTGGGGCGTTATCTGCGGAAAAGTTCGATCGTTCCTGTTTTGCGTGGGATGTGCTTGAGCGCGCGGTTGAACCGATGATGCGTTACACGCCTTTCGGCACCGCGGGTTATGAGCACCCGTGGAGATTCGCAGTAAATCACTATGAAATACAGTGAGGTGCATCGCGGGCGGGTGAAAACAATCGATTAATACCGGATGCCATTTTCAGTACCTACTATGGGCTATGTCTTTGGTTTAGAAGTTTTCGGTAATGTGCTAATTAACCTATCTTCTTTGGGGGCCAGTCGTTTTTCTGGATACCCTGTACGCCGCAAGCACCCGGCGGGGTGTTTCGGTCTTCTTAACAGCTTGACTATCCGTTTTGGTGGGAGTTTTGGCAGTGAACAAGATTAACGAAAAGCGCAGACTGGTAGTGAAAGGCGCGATGGCAGCCAGCGCGATGGGCGTTGTCGCAAGCACAGGATTCCTGATACCGCGTATCGTTTGGGCGGCCTGGCCTGCCGAGGCATTCGCGACCGACAAGTTTGATGTGGCGAAGAATGCAATCACTGGTGGTGTTGCTCCGGAAGCCAGTGAGCGGGTAACGGTAGACGCACCGGACGTTGCCGAGAACGGTTCGCAAGTGCCCGTCGAGGTCACCACAGACATTGAGAACGTCGAAAAGATCGTCGTGTTGGTCGAGAAGAATCCGCGGCCGATGGTGGCGGAGTACGTACTTGGCCAGGGTTGCGAGGCCTACGTCTCGGTACGAATCAAGGTCGCGGAAAGCTGCCCGGTGACCGCGCTGGTCTACGCGGGCGGCAAAATCTATTCGGCGCAGAAATCAGTCAAGGTGGCGATCGGCGGTTGCGGCTGATCCGACAGCAGAATCTACGAGGTCGAGAAAATGGCGAAAGACAAGATTCGCGTGAAGTTGAAAGACGGCGTTACGGAAGTGAAGGCGATCCTCGCTCATCCTATGGAGAGTGGACGCCGTCGTGACAAAACGTCGGGCGAGCTGATTCCAGAGCATTTCATCAAGGAGATCGCCTGCCTGCACAACGGCAATACGGTGCTGACAGTCCACTGGGGTGGTGGCGTCTCTGCCAATCCCTATATGTCGTTCCGCTTCAAAGGGGGTAACAAGGGCGAAGCGGTAACGCTGAAATGGACGGATAGCAAGGGGGCCACGGGCGAGCTTTCGGACACGATCTCGTAACGCACCGAGCGATCGTGTCTTGTGTGCCCCGATCGAGTTACAGAAGGAAATACGACCGTTATCATTCAGGTGTGCTCAGAAGCCAGACGCTTGGGCGTATCTACCGCTAACTACGTTACCCAGTTACCAGGATATGGATACTGCCAATGCCTAAGAAACTTCTACTAGCCATCGCGTTGATCGCCGCTTCGCCCTTGACAGCGGATGCGACATCGGAACCGCAGCAGTGTCAGACTTTCCTGTGTCCTACAGGCCAAACCAGCCAGTCATCCACCTGTCCGGTGAATCAACCGTATGGCCAGAGCGCCGGATGCCTGGATATGCCCAAAATGATCAGTGACATGGTGACCGTGGCCTGCAGCACGCCTTTCACCGTGATTTCATGGTTCGGGCAGCTCCTGTCGGGAGCGCCGTCGGATACGACTCAGTAGAATTACAGCTGGTAATCTTTTCCCGCGGCTGAAACCCGCGTCCGTTGCGGGGGGACTTCAGCGCCGCCGGATTATGTGGGGTTGATCTATATTGATACGATGGGGAGACCAATGATGGCGTTGAGGAATGTCCTCGCAATCGTTCTGGCAGCCGCATTCTGGGTGACGCCTGCTGGAGCGCAGAATGCTGCGAACTCCGGCGCTGCGCCGGCACCGCAAGTACCTCCAACCGTACCTTGGATGGATTTTCAGTGGGTGGCAAACTCGGCAGGCCAGTTACCTCCGGCATATGCCAACAACCCGAATGCCAACTATGCCGGGATGATGTTCCAGTGGATGAACGTCATGGGTAACCATTTTATGGGGCCTGCGATGGATGAGGCGACACGTTTCCAGGTCATGGATGCGATGATGCGCGCGGCCGATCCGCGGTTCATGTTCGGGCTGACGCCAACGCCTGGAGCTGAGCAGCAAGAGAAATTGGACCTGGTCGATCTGGCCAAAGGCGAGGGCACTGTTCCGGATCGCATCCCCGCCATCCGAGTACCGGGTTTCCCTACGCAAACCCTTCGAAACTGGAAGCCAAATACCGTTTCAGAGAGCATTTCCACCGAGGCGAAACGCAGCATGTACCAGAGCATGATGCTGATGAGCCCGCTCTCCATGCGCGACATGATCAGCATCATGACCGACAAACTTCCGGTGGAGGAAGGGGTCTCGTTCGACGATGCGGTCGATTCCATGAAGCTGCGTGCCAACGAGGTGAATTTCAAGCTCGTAGGCCATAGTCCCTTGTGGAAAGACGTGCGCGCCATCACTGGTGATGAAAACACACCGCGCGTCGAGATCTTTCAGTTCTGCGACGCTGTCGTCGCACGCAAGATACTCGACTACGTGCCGGAGTTCGTCATCTTCATACCCTGCCGCATCGCCCTGCTTGAAGATGGGGAGGGCAAGCTTTGGGTAATGACGATGGACTGGGACATCAACTGGTTGGACTATGCGCAGAATCCCAACAGTGAGCTCGACAAAGAGTTGAGGGCCGACGCGCAGCGCATCCGCAACGCCATGCGCTACATTATGGAAGGCGCGGCGACCGGCGACTTCTGACCCGCCGTACTGGCGCTGCAATTTGGCTCAGGGGTCGATTGCCTGAGATGACAACCGAGAAGTCAAGGACATTTAACTATGAAGGTTAAGCAAACCGTCTCATCCATGGTGCTGGTCGTAACCTCTGCCTACGCAGGATTGGGCATAACGGCGGCGGCGACCGATCCTGCGTCAGCCGCACCGGCCACCTCATACGCCATAACAAAGAGCATGGATCCCGCGGTTTGGAGCAATGTCGTCAATCAGATGATGCAGGGACAACCGGCCATTGGTACCTGCGCTGCGTGTCACGAGGCGGAGACCGTCGCCCGGTATCAGAAAGACTACGGTGCTTATCTGAATATGGCTGACTCGTCTTACCAAGCCATGGGGAATCCCGCAGCCTGGACGGGAATGATGAATCCCGGGACTGCTATGAATCCCGGGACTGCTATGAATCCCTTGTCGATGATGAGTCCCGGGACGGCCATGAACCCGATGTCGATGATGAATCCTGCCAGCAGCATGATGAACCCGATGAGTTGGATGATGAATCCGATGATGGGCATGATGAATCCCATGATGATGGCGCCGATGATGGGCATGATGAATCCCATGATGATGGCGCCGATGATGGGTATGATGAATCCCATGATGATGGCGCCGATGATGGGCGGCATGACCAACCCGATGGGTATGATGAGCCCGGGTATGGGCTCGACGAATCCCATGGGCATGATGAATCCGATGAATATGATGAACCCCATGATGATGGCACCGATGATGGGCGGCATGACCAACCCGATGGGTATGATGAACCCGGGTATGGGCTCGACGAATCCCATGGGCATGATGAATCCGATGAACCCCATGATGATGGCGCCGATGATGGGTGGCATGAGCAACCCGATGGGTATGATGAGCCCGGGTATGGGCTCGACGAATCCCATGGGCGCTATGAATCCAGGGATGGCTGCCCCGGGTGGACAGCCGATGAATCAGATGATGGACCCCAAGCAGTACGAACAGTTCTTCAAAGCCTGGACGCAGATGATGCCAGGCACGGGTCAAACGACCCAACCTGCTGCCAAGTAACACCCCACGTTTGCCGCGTCAGGAAGAAACGCGCCTCAGGCGCGTTTCTGGTTTCTGCAACCTGTTTCCAGGCGAACGGTCGGAGCAGCGCTATTACTGACCTTTCCTGTCGGGCGTCGCCGGAGCAGCCGGTGCCGCGTACGACGGGTTGATTGCGGTCCACGCAGTGGGGTCAAACCAGTTGAAGGGAACAGCGGTAGGTGCCGCCTGAGTCCCGGGCAAAGCATAGGCGGCGGGGTTCATCCACTGCATGTAGGTGGCCGGGTTCATGTAGGCGGTATAAGCGCCGGGGTTCATCCACTGCATGTACATGGCAGGATTCATGAAGTGCATGTACGGCGCGGGGTTCATCCATCCCATGTAGGTGGCCGGATTCATAAAGGTGGTGTAAGAGGCCGGATTCATCCACGCCATCATGTTGTTGGGATCAGCAAACTGCATCCACCACTGCGGCTGCATGAACTGGGCGTAGGTCGCGGGATGCATCAATGCCGCATGTGCGGAGGCGTGGGCGCGGGGGTCGATGAACATTGCCCAACCTTCTGGACGGGCGAGGTTGAACTGCAATGACGGATTGCCCATGGGCATCACCGTGGATGTATCGAAGGGCGCCTGTGCGGGATTTGCCGCACTTGCCCCCGCGGATGCCGCCTGCAACGTCCCGCTCACCGAAAAAACAACAAAGAACATAAAAAACAAAAGGTTACGCATTGTATTGACCTCCGATACCGGTGTACCAAACAGCCTGCATATCACCGAATAGTAGACATTATTTTCCATTTCCACCCCGAAGGGGATACAGACCCTGAAATACGTATATAACTATATTCTAAAATACTACTTACTTGCAGCATCACCGATTTTTTACTAACGGGAGGGAAGTCATGTTTAAGCGCTATTTGGTAGGACTAACACTGGCATTGGCTCTTGGTTTTGCCGTTGTTCCGCAGCAGTCTCAGGCCCAGGTGCCGAATTGGTTTGGAGGTATGGGCGCACCCGGTGGTGCCGCACCCGTGCAGGGATTTGGTGGTGGCGTGCCGCAGTTCAATCTGGCGCATCCGGGCGGTTGGGCGATGTTCATGAACCCTGCCACCTACCCGGCCATGATGAATCCGGCGACCTACGGTCAGTTCATGCAGCCGCAGTGGTGGATGCAGTTTGCTGATCCCAACAACATGATGGCGTGGATGAATCCGGGCGCCTACTCCGCTTTCATGAATCCGGCAACTTATATGCAGATGATGAATCCGGCCGCCTACAGCCAGTTTATGAATCCAGCGGCTTATATGCAGTGGATGAATCCGGGCGCCTACGCGGCCTTCATGAATCCCGCCACCTACATGAGTTGGATGAACCCCGGTGCCTATACCATGCCGATGGGTCAGCCGGCGGCGGGTGGTGCTGCCGGCTTCAACTGGTTTGACCCCAATGCCTGGACGCAGATGATGCCTCAGACGGCTCCGGCCGCCGGCGCTGCACCTGCGGCACCTGCCGAGGTCCCGCAGGCTAAGAAGTAATCCGGTTGTAGTGCCGGACACGGCACCGGTCAGAGTATCTCTGGCCGGTGCTTGTTTGTTTCCCAAGCATTCATTGAGAAGGAGCGCACCGTGCTAAATCGCAATCGTTTTCTCCGATTGTTCACTGTCGCCGTGCTGTTGCTCGGTCAAGGGGTGGTCTTTGCCCAATATCCCATGCCGCCCATGGGCGTGCAGCAACCCATGATGCCAATGCCGGGTGCGATGCCGGGTATGCAACCCATGGGTGCGGTCAATCCGCTGGCCGTGCTCGGGTTAACCAATGAGCAACTGCAGCAACTGACCGAGATCGGAAACGCCGCGCGCGATGCCAGTCTCGGCACCATGAAGAGCATGGGGGAAGTCGCCCAGAAACTACCCGGTATGATGATGGTGCCCAACCCGGATCCGCAGGCCATAGGTGCGATGTACGGCAAGATGTTCGCACTGCAACAGCAGTTGATTGAAGCCGCGATCGCCACCTACAACAAACAACTCGCTGTTTTCACCAAGGAGCAGCGTGAAAAATGGGAGGCCATGCGTAGACAGATGCCCGGTTTCCCAGCAGCACCCAGATAGGGTCGGCCACCTGGCAATCCACCCCGGATGCAGATCATGTGTCCGGGGTTTTCCTTTTCCTCCGCCTCTTTTTCTTTCAAGGTAGCTGCGGCGCATGCAGTGTCGCGCACGATTGTCGCGACGTATTGACCGCCTTTTGCGCGGCAGCGTTGCGCTGTGTTGATCGAGGGTGGTGCTTGTGCGTGCATTCGACCCGGGGCGCAATTCAACCCTGACCAGCGAAACTCGCTTGTAGCTGACTCTGCATTCCGACCCAAACCGCAACCCCGGTGTTCTGGAATCGCCCTTGTCTTGATGCCCAGGGCTGAAAGTCGTGACGTTCCCAAACCCTTTCTGATGCCCTCGCGATCCCGCTGTGGCCCGTTGCATCATGATCCTCGGTGACGGTGGATTGACCCGCCCGCGGGGCGCTGATGCAGATGGACACCGAGTACGGGCCGTGGATCGACAGAAGGGCGCAGTGACATCGGCGCGACGCGTGAGCGGGCGGTGGAGGGTGTGGGACCTGGCGGGCGCACGCGTGGATACGGGTAAATGCCACAATGCACCTGTTGATAGGAACCGATCTCAAAATCCCCCGCGCACCCCTGGGGTTCAATTCAGCAGGCGCGGGATTTTGAGATAGATTCTGATAGGGGAGGTCGTTACCGGGTCGCGGTTGCTGAGGATAAAAAGAAGGGCCGCCACCCGGAGTGGCGACCCTTCGGATCCTACGTCGCGGCGTGGTTTACTGGTTAGGCTGCACCGGTACGGCGGTGGGCTGCCCGGGGATCATGTTCGGCATATTGAACATGTTGAACATGGGCTGCATGCTGCGCGGATCCATCATCCATTGCATACGCGGTGTGTACCAGTTGGGGTCCATTGGCGCGAAGAATGGCTGATAGAAAGCGGGGTTCGCCATGGCTGTCGTCCAGCGAGCCATCATGTTGGGATCCATCATCCCCATCATCGGTCCCCAGACGTTGGGATTCATGGGCGCCATCATCCAGTTCATGTACATCGCGGGATTCATGAAGCGCATGGCGGTGCGCATCATTTTGTCGAAATCGGTCATGCCGCTCATCCAGGTATCCCACATGACCGGTTCGGTGGAGCATTTCATCATGACGTGGATGGTGCGCGGGTCGTAGATAGTCTGCGCCAACTGTGCGAACTTGGCAGGATCTGACATGTATTCCGCCATCACCTCCATGTCCGTGAAGGCTTTCAGGTGCGGGCGAATCTTTTCAAAGTCGCCCTGATCAACGCCCTGGCATTCCCCGTAGTATTGTTTCGCTTTCTCGAACTTGTGCTCCATTGCCTGCGTTCGAGCGTCGGTGCCCGGGGGTGGCTCGGCTGAGATCCCCGCACCGGCCACCGCCGCTAATAGCAGTGTGGCAAATACAGACTTCGTGATACGCTGAATTTTCATGACTGTTCTCCCGATAGCTGACGCTGTAAACAGAAAATCGATCTAAAGCCCCCTCAGCCAGTCAGTATATTAGAATACACTGAAATGATGATAGTCAACCTGGCAGTATGGGATAGACAGCGATCCAGCCGTGTGGCGGTGTTTTGTTACCCCGCGGCTCTCCGTGTGCCGACTGTCCGGGGCAAGCGGGCCTTGCAGCGGTTTGTTCTCCTGGCGCCGATAGAGTATTGATTCTGAGTCGACAGCAGGTGGGGGACCGAGGTGAGTGTCATCAATGTAGCTTTGTGTCATATAAAAAACTTCTAAGCCTTATTGCGCTGTCCGGGATGGAGCCCCGGTAGAATGGGCACACAATTATAGGGTTGCTGCGAAGGGGGAGAACGGTGGAGTGGAATATTACCCATCAGGTTTTGGCCAGCGCGTGGGTGCTGGCCTTCGTACTCGGTGTTGCGGTTCGCAAAACCGGGTTTTGCACCTTGGGCGCGGTTTCTGATTGGATCAATATCGGTCACTACGGGCGCCTGGGCGCCTGGGGATTCGCCATCGCCATTGCCATAACCGGCGTCCTGATTATGGAGATGACCGGGGTGGTCGACATGAGTACCACGCTGCCTCCCTATCGCAGCTCCAATTTCATGTGGCCGCGGTTTATTCTGGGCGGCCTCATGTTTGGCGTCGGCATGACGCTGAGCAGTGGCTGCGGCAACATGACCTCCATTCGCATGGGTGGGGGCAACATTAAATCGATTGTGGTGTTCACGGTCATGGGCACCTGGGCGTACATCATGACCAAAACCGATTTCTACGGCCTCGTCTTCCACAGCTGGATCCAGCCGCTGAGTATCGATCTGGCCCGGTTCGGTATCGAGAGCCAGGAGATAAGCGTTTTACTGTCCGGGATGCTGGGAATCGAGGCGTCTGCCACACTGCGCTGGGTACTGGCGGGTGCAGTTGCATTGGCGCTATTTGTCGTCATCCTGCGCTCGGAGCACTTCCGCGAGCGCTTTGACTTCTTCCTGGGTGGTGGCGCCGTCGGCATTCTGGTGGTCGTGGGCTGGTACATCACGGGTGGCAGCATCGGTGCAGAGTGGAAGGAGTTCGCGGATTTCATGGATCAACCCCCGGTCGGCGTTGCGCCGCAGTCGCTGACCTTCATCAATCCGACCGGCGAATGGGGTTACTGGTATACCCAGCAGGTGCAGTTGGACCCCTTTGAAATACTCCCCGTCCAGTGGCACCTGATATCGTTCGGGATGATGGTCATTTCGGGTGTCGTGTTTGGATCGTTCGCCTACTCGGTGGTAACCAAACATTTTCACTTCGAGTGGTTCCGCTCCTGGGGTGATTTCGTCAACCATGTCATCGGAGGGACACTGATGGGCATCGGTGGTGTGCTGTCGATGGGCTGCTCGATCGGCCAGGGGGTGACTGGTGTCTCGACGATGGCGCTCGGTTCGATGATCGCACTGGCCGGCATCATCCTTGGCAGCGTGTTGACCATGAAAGTCGAGTACTACCGGCTGGTCTACGAAGAGGAGGCCAACATCTGGTCGGCACTGGTATCGAGTCTGGTGGATTTGCGTCTGTTACCCAAGGGGATGCGAAAACTCGAAGCGGTCTGACCCCTGGCGGGTTGGTGATCTCAGCGTTCGGCGTAACGTGTTGGATCGCTGATGCCCGCGGCCTCGAACCCGGCGGCTCGTAAACGACAGGAGTCGCACCGGCCGCAGGCCAGCTCATCGTCGGCGGCGGCATAACACGACAAGGTCAATCCGTAGTCCACGCCCAGCCGCGCGCCCGTTTTGATGATCTCGGCCTTGGTGAGATCGATGAGCGGTGTGTGCACTTTGAACCGCGCTCCCTCCACGCCGGCTTTGGTGGCCAGATTGGCCAATTGTTCAAAGGCATCGATGAACTCGGGCCGGCAGTCAGGGTAACCGGAGTAGTCAACCGCGTTGACGCCGAGGAAGAGGTCCTGTGCGCCGAGAACCTCAGCCCAGCCGAGGGCGAGCGCGAGAAAAACCGTATTGCGTGCCGGAACGTAGGTGACAGGGATGCCTTCACTGGGTGCGGTGGGCACGTCAATGCCGGTATCGGTGAGTGCTGAACCGCCGATGGCATTGAGGCCCAAATGCAATATTTTGTGTTCGCGTACCCCTAACGCTTGCGCTACACGGCGCGCAGCCGCCAATTCCGCCGCATGCCGCTGTCCGTAGTCAAAACTCAAGGCATAGCAGTCGTAACCCTGTTCCAGTGCCACCGCCAACGTGGTCGTGGAGTCGAGTCCGCCGGACAGCAATACCACCGCTTTTTTCATCGTGCTCCCGATTATCCTGTGTCAGTGTCCGGGGGTGTCGCCCCAGATCAGCTTGTGCAGCTGCAGCTGCAGGCGTACTGACAAGTGGTCCTCCAGTACCCATTCCGCCAACGCGCGCGGGTCGAGTTGGCCCGCGGCGGGGCTGAAAAGCAAAGTGCAGCGTTGCGCCAGTCCGTGCTGTTCGACCATCCGTCTGGCCCACTCGTAATCCGTTCGATCGCAAAGCACGAATTTGAGCTGATCAGTGGGCGCAAGATACTCGAGATTCTGCAGGCGGTTGCGCCCAACTTCTCCGGATCCCGGTGTTTTCAGATCCATGACCTTGATGACCCGGCTATCGACAGCACCCACATCGAGCGCTCCACTGGTCTCCAGCGATACGGTGTATCCCGCATCGCAAAGTTGCCGTAGCAGCGCCTGGCAATTGGGCTGAGCCAGAGGTTCGCCACCTGTCACGCAGATCTGCCTGCAGTCGAACTCCGCAATTCTTTGTCGTATATCGGCAAGGGTCATCCACTCACCGCCCTGAAATGCGTAACTGGTGTCGCAGTAGGCGCAGCGCAAGGGACACCCGGTCAGGCGCACGAATACCGTCGGCTCACCCGCGCTCAACCCCTCTCCCTGCAGGGAGTAAAAGATTTCGGTGATGCGCAGGCTGCACACGGAGTTCGTAGCGGGTTGGGCCTCGGGTTTCAACGGTGGCTGGAGCGGTCACTGAGCCAGGGTGGGTATTCTACCCTAAAGCGCCTGGTATCGAACGGGCTGCGATGCGCGTGACTCGAGAGCAATCGTTTGCCTGATCGGTTGATGGGCGCCGGCGGCTGAACTGCCGCCGACGCCGCTGGTGTTGGCCTTAACGCCCTTCGCTTTTCATGCGCTGCAAACGGTTTTCTGCCAGGCGTGCCGCAGTGGACTGCGGATAGCGCTGGCCGATCTCGGTGAGGGTGGCGCGTGCATCCTGCCACTGCTGCAGTTCGTACTGAGCGTATCCGATTTTCAACAGGGCATCTGCGCCCTTGGGGCTGTCCGGGAAACCGCTAAGCACCTTGCGGAATTCGTCGATCGCCTGCGTGAAGTTACGAGTTACGTAATTGGCTTCACCCAACCAGTACTGTGCGTTATCGGCGTACGTGCCGCCGGGATAGTGCGCGAGAAACTCCTGAAACTGCCCGATCGCGCGCTGGTACCGACCCTCTTTGAGGAGATTGAAGGCGAGCTGATACGCAGCCTGCTCCTGGGCTGGATCGGTGGCCGTCGCGGCAGGTGCACTGCTCCCCGGCGCGGTGGTCGGCGCTGGGGCACCGGTGGTGACGGGCGGACTGGCCGCGCCGGGAGCCACGGCGGGTGCGGTGATCTGCCCACCGGTTTCGACCCGGCGCAGACGCCGGTCGACATCCAGATAGAGATCACGCTGGCGCTGGTTCAGGTTCTCGATAGCGTGGGATTGCACCTCCATCTCGCCGCGCATCTCGCGCACCTCTTCCTGCAACTGCTGCAGACGGGTGAGCACCTCGATCAGCGCCTGGTTTTGCGGGGGGATCGCCGCCGGCCCGGCGGGAGTCAACGGTGACGCGGTGGCACCGGCGGGCGCGGCTGCACGCGGTGGAGTGGTGGTGGTCGCCGCCGGACGCGAAGCGTCGATGACCGGAGCGATATTGGTCTGCGCGCTGGCCGTCCCTGCGGCCAGGCAGAGTCCCATCGCCAGCAGGGAAGGGAATCTCATAGACATAATCACAAGCCCTCGTAGAGGATCTCGACGCGACGATTCAGGCGCCACGAGCTCTCGTCGTGACCCAGCGAAGCGGGTTTTTCCTCGCCGTAGCTGATGGTCTGGATCTGGTCATCGCGTGCGCCCATGAACAGCAGCAATTGGCGGACCGCCAGAGCGCGCCGTTCGCCGAGGCCGATGTTGTACTCGCGCGTGCCACGTTCGTCGGCATGACCCTCCAGGGTCATCCTGGCCGCCGGATTGTTGGCGAGGAATCCGGCGTGGGCGGTGACGATCGCGCGCTCCTCTTCGTTGATCTTGCTGCTGTCGAAATCAAAGTAGAGGACACGTTTGGAAAGCAGGCTCGCCGGATCGTTGAGCGTCTGCATATCGATACCGCCGGGACCTTGCAATCCGCTGGTTTGGGCGCCTGCGCCGTCCTGACCGGTCGCGCCGCCCAGCGTGCTCTGATCATCGACAATGGGCTGCTGCCCTTCATCCTGGATTCCGCCAGTGGTTCCGCAGCCCGCCAAAACCAGGGCGGCCAACACGTAGGGTAAAGCCTTAATAAGGGGTTTCATCGGGGGTTCCTTTCGTAATCTTGTTATCGATCTGGTTAACGTTGCTCGAAGGGTGACCAGGCGGGTTCGCGCACGTCACCCGCCTGAGGTACCAGCCGCTGATGGACGCGTCCATCGACCGAGACTGCCGCCAGCAGTCCCCGTCCGCGATCCCTGGTGGCGTAGAGCAACATGCTGCCATTGGGCGCGAAGCTGGGAGATTCGTCGAGTGTGCCGTCCGTCAGGATGCGCAGGATCTTGTTTTCCAACTCCATGATGGCGACTCGATACTTGTTCTGTTGGCCATTGACGAAAACCAGTTGTTTGCCATCGGGCGAGAAGGCCGGACGGGCATTGTATTCGCCCTCAAAGGTCAGGCGCTGCGGCTTCCCGCCGCTGACCGCGATCTGGTAGATCTGCGGCTTGCCACCGCGGTCGGATGTGAAAGCGATGTGCTTGCCGTCCGGTGTCCACGCCGGCTCGGTGTCGATCGCGAAGCTGTGGGTCAACTGTTGCACCTGGCCCGAACCGATGTCCAGTGTGTAGATGTCGGGATTGCCCTTCTGCGACAGGGTGACCGCCAGGCGCCTGCCATCGGGTGACCAGGCGGGCGCACCGTTGATGCCCTTGAAACGGCTTACCGAGCGGCGCTGACCGGAGTTGACATCCTGCACGAAAATTTCCGGTGCTTTGTTTTCAAAGGAGACATAGGCCAGCCGGGTTCCGTCCGGTGACCAGGAGGGCGACATCAGCGGTTGCGGTGAACGCAGTATCGTATTGGGCGCGTAACCGTCGGAGTCGGCGACCTGCAGCTGGTAGCGCACAGCATCGTCAGTTCCGGGTGGCAGCGCCACGACATAGGCGATGCGGGTGTTGAATGCACCGCGCTGACCGGTCAGGGTTTCGTAGACAATGTCGGCGACATGGTGTGCGGTGCGGCGCAGGTTCTCCTTGTTGGCAGGGATGCTGTAACCCGCCATCTGCACACCCTTGTAGACGTCGAACAGTTGGAACTGCACCACATACATGCCGGGTCCCATCACCTTCACGCGCCCGACCAACAGGTTTTCCACATTCAGAGCGCGCCAGTCGGCAAAGCGCACCTGCGCGCCTTCGTGGGGACGCGAGATGAGGTCCTGATCGGGCAGTGGGGCGAAGCGGCCGCTGCGGCGCAGGTCGCTGGCGATGACACCGCTGACATCCTCAGGTGGCGGCGTGGAACCTTCCCAGGCGAAGGGGACAATGGCGATGGGCAGCGCTCCCTCCGTGCCTTGGGTTATCTCAATGGTAAGGGTGGCGTAGGCCGGGGCTGCAAACCAGATACCCAACCCCATCACTACTGCTAACAATCGTTGTATAGTTCGCAAAGGTCAGCCTTTCGCTGGATCAAACACAAAAACGATCTCGCGCATACGGTCAAAAACGAGAGCGTCGCTGGGAATCGGCAACGGTGATGCGCGTCGCACCGCGGTCTCCACTGAACGATCAAATACCGGATCGCCGCTGGGGGTGATGATCTGCACGCCTACCACATCTCCGCCGGGAATCAACCGCACCCGCACAGTGCACTTCAAATCATTACGCGAACCCGCCGGGCGCAACCAGTTGCGCGACACTTTCTGGCGCATCAGGTCTGTGTATTTGGCAATCGTCTGATTGGCCAATAGTTGGCGTTGCTGCTCCAGTCGCGCATTTTCGGCGGCGATCTGCTCTTGTCGAATATGTTCTTCTTCCTCACGGCGCTGCCGTTCCGCTTCTTCCTTGCGCCGCTTCTCTTCTTCCATTTTACGTTTTGCTTCCAGTGCAGCCAAACGCTGTTCTTCGACCTCGCGCTCCTTGCGCAGTTTCTCCAGGCGCTCCTGTTCCGCTTTCTGCGCAGCGACGCGCTTGGTTTCGGCCTCCTGGCGTTGGCGCTCCGCCTCCTGGTGTTTCCGTTCGGCCACTTTACGCTGACGCTCGATCTCTCTGCGTTGTTGCTCCTCTTCCACGCGTTTCTTCTGCAGATCCGCCAGTCGTTTCTCTTCGGTGATACGCTGATCGCGCAGTTTCTTCGCGGCCTGTTCGGCCTCGCGCTTGCGCCGATCTTCGGCCGCTTTGCGCTCGGCCTCGGCTTTTTCGATCTTCCTGGCCTCCTGTTCGATTTTCTGCTCATCCACGGCCACCGCCTGAATGATGGGCTGCGATTCGGGCGTGGAGATAGATGGAGTCCACTGAAAACTGACGACAACAAGCCCTATGACGACGATGTGCACCAGCACCGAGAGCGCAATCGCCAGTGGGTTCCTGTTGCCGGGTGATGCCTTCATGGTCCTAGCGCGCCCTGCCTTGTGCGGGCGGCTCGGTCATCAGGCCGATGCTCGGTGCTCCGGCCTGTTGCAACAACGCCATTGCCTGGATCACCTGCCCGTAGGGCACCTGGCGGTCGCCACGCACCAGAACCGGCGTCTCCGGCCTGCGGCGCAGCACCGCGGCAACGCGCGCCAGCAACGTGTCAGCGGAAATGGCTTTGCCGCTGCCATCACCGACGTTGAGGAAGAAACTGCCCGCGCTATCCACGGTCACGACCAGGGGCTCGATGTCCTGCCGTGAAAGCGGTTCGGAGGCTGCCTGCGGCAGGTCGACCTTGACGCCCTGGGTGAGCAGGGGGGCGGTAATGATGAAGATCACCAGCAACACCAACATGACATCGATGTACGGCACGACATTGATGTCTGACATGGGGCGGCGGCGGATGCGGACTCGGGCCATTGACGGGTGCTCGTTATTATCCGGATTCTGGGTTGGCTTCAGGAGACGTGCATCTGGCGTTGCAGAATGGTGGAAAACTCCTCGACAAAGGTGTCGTAGCGATTCAACAGACGTTCAACATCGTTGGAGTAGCGGTTGTAGGCGATGACCGCCGGAATCGCGGCGAACAACCCCATGGCTGTGGCGATCAGCGCCTCGGCGATTCCCGGTGCCACCTGCGCCAGGGTGGCCTGCTTGACGTTGGCCAGCGCGCGGAACGAGTTCATGATGCCCCACACGGTGCCGAGCAGGCCCACGTAAGGACTGGTCGAGCCCACGGTGGCGAGAAACGACAGATGGTGTTCGAGGCGATCGGTTTCACGCGCCAGGGCGATGCGCATCGAGCGCTGCGCACCCTCGACGATACTCTTCGGTTCCCCCCCGGTCTGTTTGCGCAAACGGCTGAATTCGGAGAAGCCGGCGGCGAAGATGTTCTCCATGCCGGTGGTCACGTTGCGCCCGGCGATTTCGCGATAGAGCTGGTTGAGATCGCCGCCCGACCAGAATCGGTCTTCGAAGGCGTTGGCCGCGTTCTTGGCGCCCTTCAGCGCGCTCCATTTCTGGAAGATGAAGGTCCACGAGATCAGCGAAGCCAGTATCAGTGCGACCATCACCAGTTGCACGAGAGGGCTCGCGCCGCCGATGAGGTGGATCAATGAAAGGTCAGCCGACACGAGTCATCTCCCTACTCGGTGAGTTGGTTGCGCAGGATTTCCGGGAGGGGGCGTGGCCGGAAGCTCGTCGCGTCGATGCAGGCCACTCGAATACGTCCGCTGCACAGCAGCTCCCCCTTGTTTGCCGGTTTGGTGATCTGTTGTTCGAAGGTAAGACTGGCACGCCCCCGCTCGACGATGGTAGATCGAATCTCCAGCGCATCGTTGAATCGTGCCGGGCGCAGATAATCCACCTCCGCCCTTCTCACCGCGAATATGACATTTTCACGGGCCGCAAGTTCATCCTGGGCGAAACCGAGATGACGCAGCCATTCGGTTCGGGCCCGTTCCATAAATTTCAGGTAATTCGCGTAATAGACCACGCCTCCGCTGTCGGTATCTTCGTAGTAAACGCGTACTGGCCAAAGGAAGCCGGTCACTGTTTCGGCTTTAGTCGCCATTGAAAAGATCGAGATTGTCCCGTTCGTTTGGTTCACTGCGTTGCGGGGCGCGCAGCCCGAAATGCAGATAGGCGTTGCGGGTGGCCATGCGTCCGCGCGGGGTGCGCATCAGAAAACCCTGCTGGATGAGATAGGGTTCGAGCACATCCTCGATGGTGCCGCGCTCCTCGCCGATGGCGGCAGCCAGGTTGTCGACGCCCACCGGCCCACCGTCGAACTTCTCGATCACGGTCAGCAGCAGTTTGCGGTCCATCACATCGAAGCCGCTGTCATCGACGTTGAGCATGGCCATCGCCTGCCGTGCCAGCTCGGCGGTGATGGTGCCGTCGCCTTTCACCTGAGCGTAATCGCGCACCCGGCGCAACAGACGGTTGGCGATGCGCGGCGTGCCCCGCGAGCGGCGCGCGATCTCGGCCGCCCCTTCAGGCGCTGTCGCCACATTGAGGATGCGCGCCGAGCGCTGCACGATGGTGGTGAGTTCCGCGGTGCTGTAGAACTCCAGCCGCTGAACGATGCCGAAGCGATCGCGCAGCGGCGAGGTGAGCAGCCCCGCGCGCGTCGTGGCGCCCACCAGGGTGAAGGGAGGGAGGTCGAGTTTGATCGAGCGCGCCGCCGGGCCCTCGCCGATCATGATGTCGAGCTGATAGTCCTCGAGCGCCGGATAGAGGATCTCCTCGACCTGGGGGCTCAAGCGATGGATCTCGTCGACAAACAGCACATCGCGCGCTTCGAGGTTGGTGAGCAGCGCGGCCAGATCACCGGCGCGTTCGAGTACCGGGCCGGAGGTCTGGCGCAGGTTGACCCCCATCTCGTTGGCGATGATATGCGCCAGGGTGGTCTTGCCGAGGCCGGGTGGGCCGAAGATCAGCACATGGTCCAGCGCCTCGGCGCGTGCGCGGGCGGCGGGAATGAAGATCTCCATCTGCTCCTTGACGGCCGGCTGGCCGACATAGTCGGCCAGTGTCCTTGGGCGGATGGCGCGGTCCAGTGCTGCATCGTCGCTGATGGACTCGCTGCTGACCAGGCGGTCGGTTTCGATCATTGTGTTGTTTTAATCGTGGGGTCCGGGTGCTCTGCGGCGCATTCTACCGTACCGTGGCCTGCAGGGCGCGGCGGATCAGCTCATCGCTGCCCAGGTCGTCCTCCGCCACGGCACGCACCATTCGATTTGCGTCGGGCGCCTTGTAACCCAGCGCGATCAGCGCGCTGACCGCGTCCTGCGTCGCGCCTCCCGTGGCCGGAGCCGCGGTTCCCGTCGCCGGATTGAGCGCGGGTGCGGCTACATCCTCCCAATGCGCGAGGCGGTCGCGCATCTCAACGATCAGCCGCTCGGCGGTCTTTTTACCGATACCGGGCATGCGCGTCAGCGCGGCGCTGTCGTTGTGGTTGACGCAGCTGACGAAATCGTCGGCGCTGATTCCCGACAGGATGGTGATCGCCACCCGCGGTCCTATGCCGCTCACCTTGATCAGGCTGCGAAACAGGGTCCGTTCGCGCTCGGAGTAGAAGCCGTAGAGCGCCTGGGCATCTTCGCGCACCACCAGGTGGGTGTGCAGCGACACCTCTTCACCCACCGCCGGGAGCTGGTAGAAGGTGGACATGGGGGCTTCCACCTCGTAGCCGACGCCGTTGACGTCGAGCAGCAGGCGAGGTGGATGCTTATCGGCCAGGCGGCCGCGCAGTCGTCCGATCATCGTAGTTGAGCACCTGTCTTCAAAAGGGTCTGGTGGGTGTGACCGTGGCAGAGCGCAACGGCCAGGGCGTCGGCGGCGTCGGCTTGCGGCGGGCTGTTCAGGCTGAGCAGGATGCAGACCATATGCTGGACTTGCTCTTTGGTTGCCCCGCCCTTGCCCACGACCGCCTGTTTGATCTCGCGTGGCGAATACTCGCTGACGACGAGGGCGCGGCTGGTGGCGGCGCAGATCGCAGCGCCGCGCGCCTGTCCGAGTTTGAGCGCAGAGTCGGCGTTGCGCGCCATGAAAACCCGTTCGATGGCCATGTGATCCGGCCGGTAATCCCGCACCACCTCGGCGATGCCGGCGAAAATCTCCTGCAGCCGCTCCGGCAGCGCCTCGCCGGCCACTTTGACGCAGCCGCTGGTGATGTAGCGCGTGCGGCCGCCTTCGATATCGATGATGCCGAATCCGGTAATACGGGAACCGGGATCGATACCGAGGATGCGCATGGCCGGAGCGCGGCTCAGCCGAGCTGCGCCATCACCTCATCGGAAAAGTCGGCATTGGAGTAGACGTTCTGCACGTCATCCAGATCTTCCAGCATCTCCAACAGCCTGATCATCTGCTGCGCCTGTTCCAGTTCCACCTCCACGGTGGTGGCGGCCCGCTGGGTGACTTCGGCGTAATCGGGCTCCAGTTGACTGGCCTGCATGGCCTCCTTTGCGGCGACCAACTGATCGGGATCGACGATTACCTCGATCGAGCCGTCCTCGTTGGTGGTGAAATCCTCGGCACCGGCCTCCAGGGCGGCCTCCATGATCTGATCCTCGTTCGCGCCTGCGGCAAACTCGAGGATGCCCGCCTTGGAAAAGAGATAAGCCACCGAACCATCTGTGCCCAGATTGCCGCCGCACTTGCTGAAGGCGTGACGCACCTCGGCCACCGTGCGATTGCGGTTATCGGTCATGCAGTCGACCATCACTGCCACGCCACCGGGGCCGTAACCCTCATAGCGCACCTCTTCGTAATGGGCGCCATCCTGATCCCCCGTGCCGCGCTTGATGGCGCGTTCGACGGTGTCCTTGGTCATGTTGTTGGAGAGGGCCTTGTCGATGGCCGCCCGCAGCCGCGGGTTGGCGGCGGGATCCCCACCGCCAACCCGCGCTGATACGGTGATTTCGCGGATCAATTTGGTGAATAGCTTGCCGCGCTTGGCATCCTGGGCGTTCTTGCGGTGCTGGATATTGGCCCATTTGCTGTGTCCTGCCATACCGACCTCGGGTGAGAAAGGGTTGCGAGATAAAAAATCCGGACAATCATACCGCCCGTGCCGGTTCAGGGGCCAGCGGCGGTCAGGATCCTGGCGACGGGAGATGACCAATGATGACCGCATCGGGCGCGGTGTGAGGTCAAGGAGCAAAACCTCGCTCGGTGCTGAAACTTCCCTGGTGCAAAAAGGTACACACGGCACGCGCAGTGCGCCGGGAGAAGAGCAGGGTGGTATGGGTGAGCGGCAGTTCGACGCGTTCGTGGACACCTTCCAGGCGGGTCTCATCCAACGCCACGGTGCCATCACTGGGCGAGCCCAGACCCGGGAATATGCGCCCGGCGCCGACGCCCAGAGTACCGGCAATGATTCCGATATCCCGCGCTCCCGGCACCGTGACGGGATGACCCAGCAGCGCCTCGTGCGTGCTGTGGCCCAGCATGCGCTGACCCACACGGTAGCCGGCCAGGGAGCGCGCCGCCTGACTGCCCTGAAACGGTGAACCGATGGTGACGATGCGCCCCGGACGCTCGGGGGGCTGCTCCTCGAACATGCGCAGGATCACCAGACCACCGAGGCTGTGACCCACGAAATGGACGACTGGCTCGTTCAGCGTGGCTGCGAATCGGGCCAGATTCCGGGCGTTCTGTGCGACGGGTTGCCGCACGCTGCGATAACTGAAACGGTAGGGAGTGAATCCGCAGCGCCTCAGCTGGCGTGCCAGAAAGGCGAGTTCCACGCCGTTCATCCAGAGGCCGTGGACCAGGATGACGGCTTCCCTCAGTGGCAGGGGCGGCGTCGTGGCTTCCATGCGCGTCGCGCGAGTGGGTCTCAGCTCAGCGCCAGCATGCGGTCGAGTGCGATACGGGCCTGTTCAGCCTCGTCGGCGGGCACGCTGATCTGATTGACCACATGGCCTGCGACCAGGTTATCCAGCGTCCAGAGCAGATGCTGGGGATCGATGCGGAACATTGTCGAACACATGCAGACCGTGGGCGACATGAAATGGATCGATTTGCCCTCCGGTGCCATCTGTTGATGCAGGCGATTGACCAGGTTCAGTTCGGTGCCCACCAGCCAGCGGCTGCCCGGCGCGCCGGCTGTGATGGTCTTGATGATGTTCTCGGTGGAGCCGACGTAGTCCGATTTCTGGCACACCTCGAAGCAGCACTCGGGATGGGAGATCACTTGGGTCTCCGGATACCGGGCCTTGAAGCGGTCGATCTGCTCGGGCTGGAACATCTGGTGCACCGAACAGAAACCCTTCCAGAGGATGATGCGTGCCTGTTGGATCTGCGCGGGTGTCAGCCCGCCAAGGGGTTTGTCGAAATCCCAGACCACCATCTCATCGAGCGGAATATCCATGGCGTAGCCGGTATTGCGCCCCAGGTGCTGGTCAGGGAAGAAGAGGACCTTGTCGCGCCGGGCGAACGACCAGTCGAGCACCTTGCGGGCGTTGCTGGAGGTGCAGACGATGCCACCGTGACGCCCGCAGAAGGCCTTCAGGTCCGCCGCCGAGTTGATGTAGGTGACCGGCGTGACCTGATCGTCCGGATCCAGCACCTCGGCCAGCTCGCGCCAGCAACGCTCCACCTTGGCCAGATTGGCCATGTCGGCCATGGAGCAACCGGCGGAAAGGTCGGGTAGGATCGCAATCTGATCCGGGCGGGACAGAATGTCAGCCACCTCGGCCATGAAATGCACGCCGCAGAAAACGATGTACTTTGCCGCCGAGTCGGCGGCCTGGCGCGAGAGCTTCAGCGAGTCGCCGCTGAAATCGGCATGCTGGAACACCTCGTCGCGCTGGTAGTGGTGACCGAGGATCACCAGATCACTGCCGAGTATGCGCTTGGCTTCGGTAATGCGGCTGTTGCACTCGTCGTCGTCCAACAGGGTGTAATCGTCGATGTTCAGGCTGCTGGCTAGCATGCTGGAATCTCCTGCGCAATCTCGTCGAGATTGTCGCTGTGCTCACTCAGTATCAGATAAGGCATCGGTTTGGGAGGATGGTTCATGAAGCGGGCTGCCGACCAGCGCAAGTATGGCGATTCGGTTGGTCCACGAGCCGGCCAGTTGCGCGGCCTTGCTGCGCGCCAGCCATTTGTAGCCCAGATGCTCCTTCGGGTTCAACCGCACCGCGGTGCGGTTTTCCAGGATGATACGAAATACATGTTCGCGGTTGTAGCGGTCATTGGGGTCGTAGCGGTGCCGCCAGGCCTCGATAATCGGGAAATGATTGGCCAGGTGGCAGTCTTCAAGCGCGTCCCCGGCATCGATGCCGGTCTCTTCCAGGAGTTCACGCCGGGCGGCGACGGTTTCCTGTTCTTCGTCGCGCAGGCTGCCGGTCACCGATTGCCAGAAACCGCGTGGCTGAGTGCGTTCCATGAGTAGTACCTCGCCTGTCACGGTAGCTACGACCACCAGTACTGAAACGGGGTGTTTATAGCGGGGTTTTGATGGGGTGACGGTCGGCATTCTCATAGGTCGGGTTAGCGCAGCGTAACCCGAGAAATTCCTGTGGTCCTCGCCCGGCGTCGGGTTACGCTGCGCTAACCCGACCCACCCGATTTACTTACGGCATGTGTTTGACGCGGATGTTGAGTTCATCCAGCTGCAGCGCTGATACCGGCGCCGGGGCCGAAGTGAGCGGGCAGCTGGCGGTCTGGGTCTTGGGGAAGGCGATGACGTCGCGGATCGAGCTGGAGCCGGTCATCAGCATCACCAGCCGATCGAGGCCGAAGGCGATGCCGCCGTGGGGCGGGGCGCCGTATTTGAGGGCGTCGAGCAGGAAGCCGAACTTCTCGCGTATCTCTTCTTCGCTGAGTCCCAGCAGGCCGAAGACCGCGCTCTGCATCTCCTCGCGGTGGATGCGCACGGAGCCGCCGCCTACCTCCATGCCGTTGAGCACCATGTCGTAGGCGCGGGACAGGGCATTGCCGGGATCGGCCAGCAAGGCCTCGGGATCCTGGTTCTGCGGTGCGGTGAAGGGGTGGTGCAGGGCATCCCAGCGGCGATGATCCTCGTTCCACTCGAACATCGGGAAATCGACCACCCACAGCGGGCGCCAGCCGTGCTCGACCAGGCCGTTGTCCTCGCCGAGGCGGATACGCAGCGCACCCAGTGCGTCGTTGACCACGCGAGCGCTGTCGGCGCCGAAGAAGATCAGGTCGCCATCTGTCGCGCCGGTACGGGAGAGGATTTCGCTGATCACCGCATCGGGCAGGAACTTCAATATCGGCGACTGCAACCCCCCGCGGCCCTGGGCGATGGCGTTGACCTTGATATAGGCCAATCCCTTGGCGCCGTACTGGCTGACGTACTTGGTGTAGTCGTCGATCTCCTTGCGCGTCAGTTCGCCGCCCTTGGGCATGCGCAGCGCGGCGACACGGCCCCTGGGATCATTGGCCGGGCCGGAGAAGACCTTGAACTCGACATCCTTCATCAGGTCGCCGACATCGACGAGCTCCAGCGGGATGCGCAGGTCGGGCCGGTCCGAGCCGTAGCGGCGCACCGCCTCGGCATAGCTCATGCGCGGGAAGGGGTCGGGGAGGGCTATTTCCAGGGTCTTGGCGAAGAGCTGGCGGATCATCTCTTCCATGACGTTCATGATCTCGTTCTCATCCATGAACGAGGTTTCGATATCGAGCTGGGTGAACTCGGGCTGGCGGTCGGCGCGCAAATCCTCATCGCGGAAACAGCGCACCACCTGGTAGTAGCGGTCCATGCCGCTCATCATCAGCAGTTGCTTGAAGAGCTGCGGCGACTGGGGCAGCGCGTAGAACGAACCCGGATGATTGCGGGCCGGCACCAGGTAGTCGCGTGCACCTTCGGGTGTCGCCTTGGTGAGGAAGGGCGTCTCGATCTCGAGAAAACCCTCGTCGTCCATGAAGTTGCGCAGGATGCGGGCGATCTGGGCACGCAGGCGCAGCTTGCGCTGCATGGTCGGGCGGCGCAGATCAATGTAGCGGTAGCGCAGCCTGGTCTCGTCATTGACGTCGATCTCGTCCTCGACCTGGAAGGGTGGGGTCTCCGCCCGGTTGAGAACCTCCAACTCCTTGACCAGCACCTCGATCTGCCCCGTGGGCATGTTGGGATTCTCGGTGCCTGCGGGGCGGTGGCGTACCCGTCCGCGGATGCGCAGCACGTACTCCGAGCGTGCCCGCTCGGCAGCCTGGAAGGGTTCCGGGGTGTCGGGGTCGATTACCACCTGAGCGATTCCCTCGCGATCGCGCAGATCGATGAAGATCACCCCACCGTGATCGCGCCGGCGATGGACCCAGCCGCTGAGTTCAACCTCTTGATCCAGATGGGAAATGTTCAGCTGGCCGCAATAGTGGCTGCGCATGATGCTTCGGTCCTGTTCAGGCGTCCGGAAAAACGCGAAATGTTAAGGCTTGGAGGGGTGGTAAGCAAGGAAGGGCCGGTCACAAACCCTGAAACGATCAAGGCCGAGCTTAGCTCGGCCTTGTCGGGAGTACGATCGGGTTTACTCGCCGACGCACGAAGCGCAGGTGGAACTCTTGGAATCGGCGCAGGCGGGAGCCTCTTTGTCCTTCTTGGCGATATTGCGCTGGTCGCCCTTTTTGAAATCCGTTTCATACCAGCCGCTGCCGCTCAGGCGGAATCCGGCAGCCGAGATCAGTTTCTTGAGCGCCGGTTGTTCGCAGCTGGGGCATACGGTCAGCGGGGCATCACTCATCTTCTGGATGGCCTCGAGTTCGTGACCGCATTCTTTGCAAGCATATTCGTAGATCGGCATTGACGCACCTCATGCAACGGTTGCTATGACCTGGGGTTGGATATAAGGGTGTACCAGGTCAATTTCAAGTCGGCCAATTATAGGTAAGTCCGGGGAAAAAAACACGG
The DNA here is from genome assembly GCA_008501635.1 of Pseudomonadota bacterium. Lineage (NCBI taxonomy): Bacteria > Pseudomonadati > Pseudomonadota > Pseudomonadota bacterium. Next base: position 165,791 of record QQUJ01000030.1, on the reverse strand, counting down.
ATTTTCAGTGGGTTCTTTGGGTATTGATGTTGGCTTTCAGACTTTGCCGCTACACTGTTAGCCCTTTTGGGGATCTGTGGATCCCAGGTTGCTACTCCGAGGCCGTCCCGAATTCATGCACGTACGTTACACCGCGCCGCCGCGCGAGCACCGCAAAGACTGGCAGACCATTCGTTCGTTGTTGCCCTATCTGTGGCGTTATCGCCAGCGGGCTTTTCTCGCCCTGGCATGCCTGGTTTTGGCCAAAGTGGCAGCCGTTGCGGTGCCGCTGATCCTGAAAGAGGTCGTGGATGCGCTGGATAGCACCCAGCAACCCGAACTCGTGCTACCCCTTGCGTTGCTGCTTGGCTACGGTGCGCTGCGGGTCGCGGGTGCGCTCTTCAACGAACTGCGCGATGGTGTGTTCGCCAAGGTGCGGCAGGGGATCGTGCGGGTGCTTTCGCGGCAGATCCTTAGGCACCTGCACGAGCTCTCGCTGCGCTTTCACCTGGAGCGCAAGACCGGCGGCATCTCACGCGATATCGAACGCGGTACCCGAGCGGCAAGCACACTGCTCAACTTCATGGTCTTCAGTGTGCTGCCGATCATCGTCGAGTTTGTGCTGATCGCAAGTATTCTGCTCACCCGCTTCAACATCTGGTTCACAGTGGTCACCTTCGGCGCGGTGGTGGCCTACATCGCCTTTACCTTTGCCGTGACCAATTGGCGGATCCGCTTTCGCCATCGTATGAACGCGATGGATTCCCAAGCCAACAGCCAGGCCATCGACAGTCTGATCAATTACGAGACGGTGAAGTACTTCGGCAACGAACGCTATGAAATCGAGCGCTACGATGGCAGCCTGCGGGAATGGGAAGATGCGGCGGTAAAGACCCAGACCTCGCTCTCGGCCCTCAACTTTGGTCAGGGCCTCATAATCGCCATGGCGGTGACAGCAATCATGATCCTCGCCGCCGATGGCGTTGCGACCGGCGTATTGAGCCTGGGGGATCTGGTGATGGTCAATGCCTTCCTGCTCCAGCTTTTCATTCCGCTGGGATTTCTGGGTGTGGTCTACAGCCAGCTCAAGCATGCGCTCTCCGATATGGAGATGATGTTCGAACTCCTGGAACGCCACCCGGAGATCCGCGACCGGCCCGATGCGCAGCCTCTCAAGCTCAACGGGGGTGCGATCCGTTTCGAGCGCGTGGATTTCAGCTACAACCCCGATCGCCCGATCCTGTTCGCGGTGGATTTCACGGTACCCGCGGGGAGGAAGGTCGCCGTGGTCGGCGCCAGCGGCTCGGGCAAATCGACCCTGGCGCGTCTGCTGTACCGCTTCTACGACGTCAACGCCGGAAGGGTGCTCATCGATGGCCAGGATGTGCGCGACGTGACGCAGGAGAGCGTGCGCGGTGCCATAGGCATCGTCCCTCAGGACACGGTGCTGTTCAACGATTCGGTGTTTTACAACATCCAGTACGGCAACCCCGGGGCGACGCGCGAAGAGGTGGAGCAGGCGGCGCGGCTGGCGCATATCCACCACTTCATTGTGTCGCTGCCGCAGGGGTACGAGACCGTGGTGGGGGAGCGCGGACTGAAACTTTCCGGCGGCGAAAAACAGCGCGTGGCGATTGCGCGGGCGATCCTCAAGAATCCGCGCATCATGGTCTTCGACGAGGCCACCTCCTCGCTCGATTCACACTCCGAACAGATTATCCAGAAGGCGCTGAAAGAACTGGCTGAAAACCACACCACGCTGGTGATTGCGCACCGGCTCTCGACCATAGTCGATGCGGATCAGATCCTGGTGATGGATCAGGGTTGTATCGTGGAGCGCGGAACGCACGAATCACTGCTCGCGCAGGGCGGTCGTTACGCCGCTATGTGGGAGCTGCAGCAGGAGGAGCGGCTTGACGAGCAAAGCGAAGGCGCAACGGGCGAACTCTGATCGAAGAATGGTGGCAGTCCAGGGCCGGGCCGATTCGGCGACTGGCGGCAAGTCCTGAGCCGTCGAAATTCCTTCTGCTAGCCCAGTACGACGCGGTTGCGGCCCTCTTTCTTGCCGCGATAGAGGGCTTCATCGCCACGTACTATCCAGCTCTCGACGGATTCATTGTGCCGCAATTCGGCCACCCCGCAGGAGATCGTGACCTTGCCGGCGCTAACAAGCGGTGTGTTCTGGATCGTTTCACGCAGCTGATCGGCCAGACGAAAAGCAGTATGGCCGTCGGTATCGTTCAAGTGGATGAGAAACTCCTCTCCGCCGTAACGAAACAGGTGATCGGATTGGCGGAAACGCTTTCGCACCAGTTCAGCGAAGGCACTGAGCACCTTGTCGCCAGCATCGTGGCCCAGTGTATCGTTGATGGTTTTGAAGTGATCCAGATCGATGATGATGATGGAGGTGGCGGTACCGAAACTTTGATGTGCAACCACCGCGTTACTCAGCACCATTTGCATGTCACGGCGATTGCCGGCGCCCGTCAGAGGGTCTATGGAAGCCAATTTATTGAGCTCTTCACGCTGGCGGTATGAGTCGTGTGAGAATACGAAGACAAAACTCATCAGCACGAGGACCGTGGCGACCACGCGGGAAAAGTGTTCGAAAGGCAACCAGGTGGCGGCAAAACTGAGCGTCAGGGTTAGAAATCCGAGATTGAAGGCCAGCCCCATGCGTGGCCCGAGCAGGAAGAAATTCGCGGCAACCATGGGGAAAATCCAGTAGACACCTACTTCGCGAAGCCGCAGCACGGCGAGAAAGATCACGATATTGGATGCCAGTACACCGATGGTCAGCGCCAGCGGGGGCACGCGTTTGAAACGCCACACGACGACGGTAACCACAGCGATCAGTAGCGCTAGACCGGTGATCGGAACAAACAGCTGCCAGTCGGCTGCCAGGAAGTGGTGTACGGAGAACGGTACCAACATCAGTCCGGCGATAAGGCAGGCTGCGGCAACGACGCGATAGTCGAATCGGCTGATGTTCCAGGCCATGCACGGCCACCCGTTGGTGTTTGCCTGACAGGGTAACGCAGAACCTTTAAAACGCAATAGTGGTGGGGAATAGCCGCGCATTACCGATGCACGGAACGCGCAGCGATACGCTGGCGGGACCTGAAGTTCGAAGCGATGTGTTGTACCCTGTTGGGTTTCGGGGCGAAGTGCGGCAGAAATCGCCAAGACATTCAATGAGTCCCCCGGCTACGAAAATCAGGATGAATAAACGCCACTACACCCGCATACCGGTCAATTGCAGAATTCGTGTCGGGCGCGACACCCTGGGTTCACCGTTGTTTTCCACGCAGGATGTCGCGGATGGCGGCGAGAATGAAAACCGGCGGGCCCAACTCCGCATCGCCCATTTCAAGGTGGCGCCGTATCCGTTTCCGCGCTACTACGTTGTGTGCACCCACCCCCCCCGTTTGCGCTCTTGCTTGAGCCTGTCTCCGTCTAATCGAAGGTAACCATCACGTGTGCGGTATTGCAGGAGAGATACGATTCGATCACGGGCTGGCGAACAGTGGCGCCGTGGCAGCGATGAACGCGGCGCAGGCGCCCCGCGGTCCGGACGCATCGGGTCTCTTTCATCAGGGGCGATTCGCCTTCGGGCATCGGCGGTTGAAGATCGTGGATCTCAGCGAGCATGCCCAGCAGCCGATGGTCGACAGCGAACTCGGTCTGGGGATCGTTTTCAACGGCATGATCTACAACTACCCGGAACTGCGCCGCGAGCTGGAAGGTAAGGGTTATCGTTTCTTCTCGACCGGCGATACCGAGGTGGTGTTGAAGGCCTACCACGCCTGGGGTGAGGATTTCGTGCAGCGCTTTCACGGCATGTTCGCGTTCGCGATCTGGGAGCGCGATTCGGGGCGGGCGCTCCTGGGGCGTGATCGGCTTGGTATCAAACCGCTCTACTACACGCAGACCGCCGGCGCGCTGCGGTTTGCCTCGACACTGCCAGCCTTGTTGCAAGGCGGCGGCATCGATACCGCTATCGATGAAGTGGCCCTGCATCACTACATGACCTTTCACTCCGTGGTGCCTGCGCCGCTGACGATACTGAAGGGTGCGAGGAAGCTGCCGCCGGCAACGCTGATGCACATAGAGGCGGATGGCCGCACTCGACAGCGCTGCTACTGGAGCCTGCGGTTCGAACGCGGCGAGGACGATGAGCGGCGCAGTTTCGGTGAGTGGCAGGCGCTGCTGACCGATGCGCTGATGACCGCGGTGAAACGCCGCCTGGTAGCCGATGTTCCCGTTGGCGTGCTGCTTTCGGGTGGTGTCGATTCCAGTCTTATCGTCGGAATGCTGGCAGAGCAGGGTCAGCAGGGACTCAACACCTTCTCCATCGGTTTTGAAAGCGTCAATGACGAGGAGGGCGATGAGTTCCAATACTCCGATCTCGTTGCCGAGCGTTTCGCGACGGCGCATCACAAGATACGCATCGATGCCCGCGAAACACTAGAGGAGTTACCCCGCTGCATTCGGGCCATGTCCGAACCGATGGTCAGCCATGACAACATCGGTTTCTTTCTCCTGTCGCGCGAAGTAGCCAAACACGTCAAGGTGGTGCAGAGCGGACAGGGCGCCGACGAGGTATTCGGCGGCTATCACTGGTATCCGCCGTTGATGGGCAGTCACGACCCGGTGGCCGACTATGCGCGGGTCTTTTTCGACCGTGATCACGCCGAGTATTGCCGGGTGGTGGCGGAGCCGTTGTGTGGTGCAGACCACAGCGGGCGTTTCCTCAGCGAGCACTTTGCGCAGGATGGCGCTCAGGAGCCTCTCGACAAGGCGTTGCGCATCGATACCACCATCATGCTGGTCGATGATCCTGTCAAACGGGTCGATAGTCAGACCATGTCCTGGGGGCTGGAGGCGCGGGTGCCGTTTCTCGACCACGAACTGGTGGAGCTGGCTGCCCGCATTCCGGCCGAACACAAGGTGGCCGCGGGGGGCAAATACATTCTCAAGGAGGTCGCGCGCAACTTCATTCCCCAGGAGGTGATCGATCGGCCCAAAGGCTATTTCCCCGTACCGGCCCTGAAGTATCTGCAGGGACCGTTTCTGGAATATGTGCGCGATGCGTTGGGCAACCGGGCTGCGCGTGAACGTGGGCTGTTCAATGCGCCCTATGTCGAGGCATTGTTTGCCGCCCCTGAAGAACACATCACCCCCTTGCGCGGCTCCAAGCTCTGGCAGGTGGCACTGCTGGAACTGTGGTTGCAGGGGCAGGGTGTCTAGGGTCGGTCGGCACGATGCGGATATCCATCGGCCAAGGCCGGTTTTTTGCAGGATCAGGTGCACCGGGCACCGTGTGCCTGCCGTTCATCAACAGAAGGACATTGCGACCGTGCGGGGAACCGGCTGCCTCTCCGCGGGTTGGCTCTCCGTATGGCGCTAACCGGCCCTGGGGGCAGCGCGCGTCGAAGATGCGTTTTTTGCGCGCTGTGAATCCGGCGGCATCACGGAGCGGTATCGGGACGCTGGTCGCGAGTCGGCAATGGAGCACAGATACACAGGATAGGACGTCACGCTAATGGTCAAGAAGCATCGTTTTGAACGTCGCAACGCGCCTTCGGTTAGAAACTGGCAACGTCTGCAGGGACCTGCGGTGGAGCAGTACAAATCGGATGTCACCGTCGATTGCGGTTGGGGACACCTGATATTCGCGCACACCTTCGGCAGCAATGAGAAATTGGCTCGAACGCTGCAATCCGAGCAACCGGGCAGGCGTGATATCGGCATGTACCTGCGCGATCCGCATGTCGTCATCGCCATGGCACCCCACGAACTGTTCCTCGATCCCTCCCACACCTATCGCCTGTGGCTCGATCGTTATCAAACCAGTGATGAGATGCCCAAGGGATTCATCGTGCGGCGCATGCTCGCGCGCGAGGACGCGCGGGCGATCAACGAGCTCTACGCCAAGCGTCAAATGGTACAGGTCGATCCGGACTTTCTCTGGGCCAAACGCGATTCGCGTACCCTCACCTATCTGGTGGCGGAGGAGGTGGGCAGCGGGCAGATCATCGGGACGGTGACAGGTATAGATCACCGTGTGGCGTTCAACGATCCGGAGAACGGTGCCAGTCTCTGGTGCCTGGCGGTCGATCCGCAAACCGGGCTGCCCGGCGTCGGCGAGGCGATGGTGCGGTTCCTGGCCGAGTACTTTCTGACCCGCGGGCGGTCATTTCTCGACCTTTCCGTAATGCACGACAATCACGAGGCGATAGCACTGTACGAGAAGCTCGGTTTCGTTCGTGTTCCGGTGTTCGCCCTGAAAAACAAGAACGCTTTCAACGAGCCACTGTACATTGCGGCGGAACCGGAGGAAGCACTGAATCCTTATGCATCGATTATCGTCCGCGAAGCGCGGCGCCGCGGTATCGCGGTGCAGGTGCTGGATGAGGAGGATAACTACTTCAGTTTGTCGCTGGGCGGGCGCACGATCGTCTGCCGTGAATCACTCTCGGAGCTCACCACCGCGGTGGCGATGAGTCGTTGCGACAACAAGCGGGTGACGCACCGCCTGCTGGCGGAGGCGGGCCTATCGGTGCCGCCTCAGCAGGTGGCAGGGGCCGCCGCTGAGAACGGGCGTTTCCTGTCACTCCACACGCGAATCGTTGTGAAACCGGCGCGCGGTGAACAGGGTACGGGGATCAGCGTGGGGGTCGCCACCGTCGAAGAGATGGAGCGCGCAATCGCGGAGGCTCGTCGCCACTGTGATACCGTGTTGCTCGAGCGCTACGTAACCGGTCTGGATCTGCGCATAATCACGATCGGGTTTGAGGTGGTCGCGGCCGCGGTGCGGCGACCAGCGGCGATAGTCGGAACCGGCCGCCACACCATCCGCCAGCTGATCGAGAAGCAGAGCCGCCGGCGCGCTGCCGCGACCGGGGGGGAGAGTCGTATCCCGCTCGACGGTGAAACCGAACGCAGTGTCCGCCAGGAGGGGTATGCATTGAATGATGTGCTCTCGCTCAATCAGGAACTGGAAGTGCGCAAGACCGCCAATCTGCACACTGGAGGTACCATCCACGACGTTACCGCGCAGTTGCATCCGCAATTGCGCAACGCTGCGGTGGCGGCTGCCCAGGCCCTCAACATCCCGGTGGTGGGACTCGATTTTCTGGTCCCCGATGTAAGGGGTGAGGAGTACGTGATTATCGAGGCCAACGAGCGGCCCGGTCTGGCGAATCATGAACCTCAGCCGACCGCCGAGCGTTTTATCGATCTGCTGTTCCCGCAAACCGCCTCCCGTGGCGCCCACAGGAGGGGGATCGCATGAAGCTGCCCCCGATCGATCGGGGCTATCTGCTGGATACCCTTGCCCGATTGCTTCAGACTCCCAGTCCCACCGGGTACACGGACCGTATCGTGCATCTGGCGTGCGATGAACTGGAGCGGCTGAACATACCCTTCGAACTTACCCGTCGCGGCGCGATCCGCGCCACCATCGAGGGAGAACGCGAAAGCCCCGATCGGGCTATCGTCGCCCATCTCGACACGCTGGGCGCCATGGTCAAGGCGCTGAAGGAGAACGGGCGGCTCGAGGTCGTGCCCATCGGGCACTGGAACGCGCGGTTCGCCGAGGGTGCAAGGGTCACGGTATTTACCGACGAAAGGTCTCACCGCGGCACCCTGCTGCCCTTGAAGGCCTCGGGGCACACCTTCGGTCCGGAAATCGATTCACAAAAGGTGGCCTGGGACAATATTGAGGTGCGCGTGGATGAGCTGTGTGCCAGTCGCGCTGACCTGATGCGTCTCGGCTTTCACGTCGGCGATACCATCGCCATCGACCCGATCCCTGAATTCCACAGCAATGGTTTCATCAATTCGCGCCACCTCGACGACAAGGCGGGCGCCGCGGTCGTGTTTGCCCTGGCGAAGGCGATTCGTGACTCGGATATCCGATTACCGGTTGACTGTCATCTGCTCTTTACCATTTCCGAGGAGGTAGGATCGGGCGCTTCGGCCGTCCTGCACCAGGACGTAGCCGAGATGGTGACTATCGACAACGGCACGACCGCCCCAGGGCAGAACTCCAGTGAGTTTGGTGTGACCATTGCCATGGCCGATATGACCGGACCCTTCGATTACCATCTGACCCATCGGCTGCTGGAATTGTGCAAGGAGTTTGCGATCCCCCACCAGCGCGATGTCTTTCGTTACTATCGCTCCGACAGTGCTGCTGCCGTCGAGGCGGGCAATGATCTGCGCACCTCGTTGATCTGTTTCGGTATCGACGCCTCGCATGGCTACGAGCGCATCCACTGCAATGCTCTTGAATCGCTGGTCCGGCTGCTCACCGCCTATGTCCAGAGTCGGCCGCTCTACGATCGGGATCGCTTCGATATCGGGCCACGGCCTGGTTTCCCGACGCTACCCGGCTAGCTTCCATCACGGGTACAGCCGCGGCGATTGGTGGCCATCCGATTCGCAGGAATCCTGCATGCGGACACGGTAGCGGACGGAGTCTGACGCGTCGGAGGTTATGTTGTATTCTGAGTCGGCATTCTGCTCGCGCATGGTGCAGGGCAGGGGCACTAAAAAATCGAAAAAGAACTATGAGCGATAAACGTCGATATATTCGCACACCGGTCAGCATCAAGGTTCGTGTTTGGCATGACGCCATTGGAAGCGTGGTGTTGACCACCCGCGATGTCTCGGATGGCGGCGTGTTTCTGATAACCGAAGGGGCACCAATACCTCCCGTGGGGACGGTGGTGGAGGGGCAGGTTCAGGGACCGGTCGAGGATTTGCCGATCGTCAAGATGGAGATCGTGCGTGCCGAGCCGACCGGTGTCGGGCTGCGGTTTGTGTCTCCGGACCCGGAAACCGAGTAACTGCACGCCGCGCATCACGCCATTACTGGAGAACTCGTATGGCCTGCTGTCATCACTATGCGTTTACCGAGCACGGCGATGAGATCTTCAGCGTCGACGCCTCTGCCATCAAATTCGGACCTGGTGCGCTGCGCGAGGTGGGTGATGATGCCCGCGCTTTGGGCCTGAAGCGCGTCGCGCTCTACACGGATCGCCTGCTTTCGGAATCGAGCCATGTCGCGCAGGTCCGCAAAGCGCTGCAGGAGGCAGGAATCGACGTGGCCGTCTATGACGAAGTCCGTGTCGAGCCGACGGACGTGGCGTTTCAGGCGGCATCACGGTTCGCGATGGAAGGCGACTTTGATGGCTTTGTCTCGGTCGGCGGCGGTTCGGTCATCGACACCTGCAAAGCGGCCAATCTCTACAGCACCTGGCCGGCAGAGTTCATGGACTACGTCAATCCGCCGATCGGCAACGGCGTGGCCGTACCCGGCCCGCTGAAACCGCACATCGCCTGCCCGACAACGTCGGGCACCGGCAGCGAGTGCACCGGCATCGCGGTATTCGACCTGCTTGCGATGCGCGCCAAAACCGGTATCGCCCATCGCGAACTGCGCCCGACGCGGGCTGTCATCGATCCCACCACCACCTACACGCTGCCCGCCAATGTCGTGGCCGCCAGCGGATTCGACGTTCTGAGCCACGCGCTGGAGAGTTTCACCGCCATTCCCTATACGCAGCGCGCGCGGCCAACGCAGCCAAGTTTGCGGCCCATGAGTCAGGGGGCCAATCCGTGGAGCGATATCGGCTGTCGTGAGGCGCTGCGGCTGGCGGGCAGGCTTCTGGTGCGCGCGGTGCGCGACGCCTCCGATCACGAGGCGCGTGACGGAATGATGTTCGCCGCCACGCTGGCGGGACTCGCCTTTGGCAATGCCGGTGTGCACATTCCGCACGGCATGTCCTACTCCGTGGCGGGACTGGTCAAGGATTTTCAACCTGCAGGCTATCCCGCCAACGAACCGATCTGCCCTCATGGCATGTCGGTCATCGTCAATGCCCCGGCGGCATTCCGATTCACCGGTAGCGCCTGTCCGGAGCGTCATCTGGAAGGCGCTCGGCTGCTGGGGGCGGAGGTGCGCGATGTGGCACCCGAGGAATCCGGGGAACTGGTTGCCCGCCATCTTGAGTCACTGATGCGCGCCACCGACATGCCCAACGGGGTCGGCGGCGTGGGTTACAACAGCAGTGATATACCCGGTCTGGTCGAGGGGGCTTTTGCCCAGCAGCGGCTGCTGAAGAATGCTCCGCGCGTGGTCGATCAGGACGCGTTGGCGGAGCTCTATGCCAACGCCATGCACTATTGGTAACTCTTCGATAATCCGTTTCTATACCTCAATTCAATATTTTGTTTGCAATACCGGGCACGTTCACGCTTACTGCATCGTAGTCCGCCATCTATTCCCAAAGAGGTATCCCACTAAAGCGGCGGCTGTTGTGAACACCTGAGAGGAGGGGCGTCATGACTGAGCGGCAGAACTGCTGGGAGATCAAGCGTTGCGGGCGTGAGCCCGGTGGCACCATGGCAGAAACCCGTGGCGTGTGTGCGGCGGCCATTGCCGAGGAAGCCGACGGCATCAATCACGGTTTCAACGGCGGGCGGATCTGCTGGGCGGTGACCGGTACCTACTGCAGCGGTATCGTCCACGGGTCGTTTGCGGAAAACCGCCTCTCGTGCATGAGTTGCGAAGTGTTCGATCGAGTACGCGAGGAAGAGGGAATGGCCACCTTCAGTCTGCTTCTGCCCGGCCAGCTATTGAACTCCTGCAAAACCGGCTGAAGTTCCTTTTGCGCCGTGATACAGCGGTAGGTTCAACACCCTAAAACCCTGTTAAATGTGTCGCTTATGTTGCAGCTATCCCTCATTGGCATGAGGCGATTGGCCTAGGGTACACTGCCCTCAGCCGTGCGAAGAACACGCACACTACACCACAAGCGCACACCACACAGAAAGTGCGCTGCGCGACCAGAAGCGCCAGATCAGTGCAGGGGACTCACAGTTGATGACGGACGGCTCCGATCGCCGATTCGATCAAACCGGCCGCAACTCACCAGCGGAAAGTGGAGAACCACCAACCACCCGTCTGATTTTGTGGCGCTGGTTGGTCATTGTACTGTGGAGTGCCGCGGTCGCTGCCTCCCTGGTATGGAATATCCACCTGCATGACAAGGCCCGGATCGATCAGGCTTACAGTCAGGCAGTGGCGGTGCTGGAAAAGGACATGGGCGCCCGCGCCCTGGTGGCCCGATTGGGGGGTGTCTATGCGCGCACCGACCGCGGCGCGATTCCCAACCCCTATCTCGCTCACGTTCCCGATCGCGATATCGCCTCGGATCGAGGGGTTGCGCTGACGCTCATCAACTCCTCGTATTTCATGCGCCTCCTGCACGATACCGAGGTGCAGGAGGGAGGGGATGGTACGGTGAGTCATGTGACCAGCCTGCGTCCGCTACGGGTGCAGAATGCCCCCGATAGCTGGGAACAGAGCGCACTCCTGCGCTTTCAGAACGGCACGGCGGAGGTGGCCGAGGTCGTGGTGACGGCCTCCGGCCAACAACACTACCGGGTGATGCGACCCCGCTTCGTCGAGGAGAGCTGTCTTGCCTGTCACAAAGATCAGGGATTTCAACCCGGCGAGGTGCTCGGCGGCGTCAGCGTCAGCGTGCCGCTTGTCGAGCCCGATGCTGAGTGGCTTACAGGGCGGGTAACCGCGCTTACGTTTGGCCACACCTTCCTCTGGTTGTTGGGCATCGCGGGGCTGGTCGCCGGTTTCAGCCTGTTGGAGCGCCGGGAACGTGAGTTGCGCCAATCGGCCTACTACGATCCGCTGACGGCGCTGCCCAATCGAGCGCTGTTGCGCGACCGTCTCCATCAGGCGCTGGTGACCGCCGAGCGCCACAGCCATAGAGGCGCTGTTCTCTATATCGATCTCGATCGTTTCAAGACCATCAACGATTCGCTGGGGCACGCAGTGGGTGACCGATTGCTGCAGGCGGTGGCGGACTGTCTCAGAAAAGCGGTGCGCGCGACCGATACCGTCGCACGCCTCGGGGGTGACGAGTTTGTGGTGGTGCTGGCGGAGTTGAAAGGTGATGCCGAGCGTGCCGCCGTAGTCGCGCAAGCGGTGGCGGAGAAACTGCTGGTGGCTGTTGCGCGGCCTTTTCAAATCGGCAATCACGAACTGCACACCGGGCCCAGCATCGGGATCGCGCTCTTTCCCATGGACGGCGCCCACGCCGACGAGGTGTTAAAGCAGGCCGATACCGCCATGTATCAGGCCAAGGGGGCGGGCGGCGGCACCTTTCACTTCTATCTCCCGGGAATGCAGTTAGCCGCGCAACATCGCCTGGAGATAGAGAACGATCTCCACAACGCGCTGGATCGCCAGGAGTTGGAACTCTATTTCCAACCTCAGGTGGCCGTCGCCAGCGGAGCCATTGTCGGGGCGGAGGCCCTGGTGCGCTGGAATCACCCGCGTCGTGGTCTGGTGTCGCCCGGTGACTTCATCCCCATCGCCGAGGAGACGGGCATCATTCTGGCTGTGGGTGACTGGGTGTTGCGCGAGGCGTGCCGATCGATACGTTTGTGGATTGAACAGGGGGTGGTCGGTGAGGATTTCCGTCTCGCGGTCAATGTCAGTCCCAAACAGTTTCGCCAGTGGAATTTCGTCGAACGTGTGGCCGCCATAGTTGCTGAAACAGGTATCGATGCCCGTCATCTGGAGCTGGAGGTCACCGAGGGGATGTTTGTCGATGATGTGCAGGATGCCGCTTACAAGATGGCCTGCCTGATCGAACTGGGCATCCGCTTTGCAATCGATGATTTTGGTACCGGATACTCTTCGCTCATGTACCTAAAGCGACTGCCTTTGGAAGTTCTGAAGATCGACCGTTCCTTTGTCGACGGGGTGCTGGACGATGCCAATGATGCCGCGATTGTCGAGACGATTCTCGCCATGGCGCAGCGCTTCGGATATCACGTGATTGCCGAGGGTGTGGAACGGCAGGCACAGCTCGAATTTTTACGCGAACGCGGCTGTGACGCGTACCAGGGCTATCATTTCAGCAAACCGGTCAGCGCCGCAGATTTCGTCGCATTGGCACAGAAGCGATAGAGGGAATATCGCCCTACGGTGTTGTGAGCCCGGTGCGCCGTGCTACGGTGGATTGATCCGCGCCAAGCGACAAGGATGCTGACCTCGAATGCCGTACGTCTTTCTGGTAATGATGCTGGTCGGGGTGGTGGTGATGGTCCAGATCGGGCTGTTGACCGTCGCTTTCGACAAGTTGGGCCTTTCGGCTGAGGCGGGCTTTCTGCTGTTGCTGGGTTCGTTGGCGGGCAGCGTGGTGAACCTGCCACTGTTCTCGATCACCTCTGATCCGCCACCCCCAGGTCTGCTGGAACAGTACCGGCGACGTTCGCTGCTGCTACCGCCGAATTTCAGGCCGGGTCGTACCCTGATCATGGTGAATGTCGGCGGCTGTGTGATCCCGGTCTTTTTCTGCCTCTATCTGTTGCGCAACGCGGAAGTAGGCTGGAATGAGGTAATCCTCGGTTGCCTGCTGGTGACGCTGCTGTGCCGTATTGTGAGCCGTCCCATCCAGGGCATGGGGATTGCGCTGCCGCTGTTCATCGCACCCGTTGCGGCGGCCGTGGTGGGTGTCACCCTGGAGCCCGACGTCAGCGCGCCGCTCGCCTACATCTGCGGTACGCTGGGGGTGTTGATCGGGGCGGATCTGCTGCGCCTGGACGACATACGCCGCATGGGGGCGCCCATGGCCTCAATCGGTGGGGCGGGCACTTACGACGGTATCTTTATTACGGGTATCGTTGCAGCGTTGCTGGCATGACGCCCGCATCAATAATTGGCATATTAGAAAATACTAATATAGAATCAGGGTCGGTTTGTCGAACATCTATTGGGGATCTGAGCGATGCGGAAACGATCCGGACGTTGGTTGGTAATTGTTTCTCTTCTCGCCTGGAGCGGACTGGGCGCAACGGCTGAGTTGCAGACCGCGGCCGCTGCTTATCAGACTGTGCCTAAGCAACGCGTTTTCGACGCGACGGTGGAGGCGGTCAACCAGGCCACCGTGTCGGCCCAGATCAACGGGCGCATCGTCGGGATCTACTTCGATATCCACGACTATGTGCCGCGCGGCAAGGTGATCATCAGTTTCAGAGACACCGAACAGCGCACCCAGTTCGAAGTCGCCCAAGCCGTGTTGCGCGAGGCCGAAGTGCGCCTCAGCGAGGCGCAGATCGAGTTCGAGCGGGTAGAGCAGATCTACGAGCGACGCCTGGTCTCCAAGTCTGCCCTGGATCGAGCCAAGGCCGATCTTCAGGCCGCCAAGGCGCGCGCGGATTCCGCACAAGCGGGCCTGCAGCGTGCCGAGGAACTGCTGGGCTACACCGAGGTGCGCGCACCCTACGCCGGCATTGTGGTCAAGCGACTTGTAGAGGTCGGCGAATCGGTCACGGTCGGCCAGCCGCTGATGGCGGGGCTCTCGCTGGAGCAGCTGCGCCTTACCGCCGCCCTGCCGCAGCAGGTCATCGCCCAGCTGCAGCGCGATCGGGGTGTAACGGTGCTGCTGCCCGACGGCGGCGAATTGGCGATCGCCAGCGCGCAGATGACCGTATTTCCCTTCACCGATGCGGCCAGCCATACGGTACGTGTGCGTGTCGAGCTGCCTGCCGGTATCAAGGGAGTGAATCCGGGCATGATGGTGAAGGTGATGGTGCCCACCGGGGCCGAGCAACGGCTATTGATTCCACGCGCGGCGGTGGTGCAGCGCAGCGAACTGACCGCGGTCTACGTGATCGGCGCGGACGGAGGGGTGCTGCTGCGCCAGATCCGTGCCGGGCGCCCTGGGCCTGACGGGCAGGTCGAGGTGCTGGCCGGTCTCGAGGAGAACGAGCGCGTCGCTTTGAATCCGGTGGCGGCAGCGGCGGTGCTGAAACAGGGGCGGGCTGCCCCGTGATCGGTAAATTGGGTATTTCGGGGCGTATCGCCCGCACGTTTCTCCACAGTGAGATCACCCCGCTGCTGGCCCTGGTGGGTCTGCTGCTGGGCCTGTTCGCCGTCGTGGTCACGCCGCGCGAGGAGGAGCCGCAGATCAACGTCACCCTCGTCAACGTCTTCGTGCCTTTCGCGGGCGCGGGCGCTGAAGAGGTGGAGCATTTGGTGACCACACCCCTCGAGCAGGTGCTCTCCGAGATCGAAGGGGTCAATCACATTTATTCGATGTCGCGCCCGGGGCAAGCGATCCTCAGTGTCGAGTTCAAGGTGGGTGAGGATCGCACCCAGTCCATCGTGCGCCTCTACAACGCCATTTATTCCAATCAGGACTGGTTGCCGGCCAATCTCGGCGTCGGCCAGCCGTTGATCAAGCCAATGGGCATCGACGACGTGCCGATCGTCACCGGTACCTTGTGGACCGATGACCCCCAGCGCGGCGGTGATGAACTGCTGCGGGTCGCGCACGCCATCGAGGCGGAGCTGAAACGCGTACCGGGAACACGCGACATCTACACCATCGGCGGCCCCGACCGCGTGGTGCACGTCCAACTCGACCCCCAACGCATGGCGGGTATGGGTGTCGGCATCGATGATCTGCGCCAGGCGCTGGGTGGTGCCAACCATTCGGCGGAGGCGGGTGCGGTCGTCGCCGCGAATCAGGAGATCACCGTTCAGGCCGGTGAATTTCTCAGCACTGCCGTGGAGATCGCCCGCTTGATTGTCGGCCTGCGCGACGGTGCGCCGGTCTACCTGGAGGATGTGGCGACGGTACGCCTGGGACCCGATCAACCGGAACAATACGTCTGGTTCGGCACCGGGCAGGCCGCCGCAACGAAAGGCATAACCCGGCAGGGCACGTTTCCCGCGGTCACCATTGCCGTGGCAAAAAAGCCGGGTACCAATGCGGTCACCATCGCCGAGCAGGTCATCCAGCGCTTCGAGGCGCTGCGCGGCACCTTCATCCCCGAAGGTGTGCATGTCACCGTCACGCGCAACTATGGCGCCACCGCCAATGACAAGGCGCAGACGCTGATCAAGAAGCTGATCTTCGCCACCGGGGCCGTCGTCCTGCTGATTCTGTTCACCCTCGGCCGCCGCGAGGCCTTTGTCGTCGGCAGCGCGGTGGTGATCACATTGGCGGCGACCCTGTTCGCCTCCTGGGCCTGGGGCTTCACGCTCAACCGCGTTTCGCTGTTCGCCCTGATCTTCTCCATCGGCATCCTGGTCGACGATGCCATCGTGGTGGTGGAGAACATCCATCGCCACTGGGCGATGGGCAACAAGTCGCTGATCGAATCGATTCCGGTGGCGGTCGACGAGGTCGGCGGGCCGACCATTCTGGCGACCTTCACGGTAATCGCGGCACTGCTGCCGATGGCCTTCGTCACCGGCCTGATGGGGCCCTACATGAGCCCGATCCCCATCAACGCCAGCGCCGGCATGTTGATTTCTCTCGCGGTGGCCTTTGTCGTGACGCCGTGGTTTACCCATCGCATGCTGCGCCATCAGGATCATCTCCAGGGACATGGAGGTGAGGAGAATCTCCAGCTCTATCCCTTGTTTCAGCGGCTTATGGGACCCTTTCTGGATGAGGGCAAAGGGCGCCGCCGCCGCTGGCTGCTGACCTTGGTGCTGATGGTAATGATCATCTTCTCCGGCGGATTGGCTGCCGTACAGTGGGTAGTGCTCAAGATGCTGCCCTTCGACAACAAATCGGAGTTCCAGGTGGTGGTGGACATGCCGGAGGGCACCGCCGCCGAGCGCACCGCAGCAGTGCTCAGCGAGTTGGGCGCTCACCTTGCGACAGTAGCGGAAGTGACCGATTACCAGGCCTATGTCGGCACGGCCTCACCCATCAACTTCAACGGACTGGTGCGTCAGTACTATCTGCGGCGCGGCGCGCATGTCGGTGATATTCAGGTCAACCTGCTGGACAAGGATGAGCGCGATCGCAAGAGCCATGAGATAGCGTTGGCAGTACGCGGGCCGCTGACTGCGATCGGCCAGCGCATGGGCGCCAACGTCAAGGTGGTCGAGGTGCCGCCCGGGCCGCCCGTACTCTCACCGCTGGTCGCCGAGGTGTACGGGCCGAACTACGCGGGGCAGATGGCGGTGGCCCGCGAGTTGCGCAACCGGTTCATCGCCACCACCGATGTGGTCGATGTGGATGACAGCATCGAGACAGCGGCGACCAAGTGGGTGCTGAGGGTGGACCGGCAGCGCGCGGGGCTGCTGGGGCTGGCGCAGCAGGATGTGGTTGCCGCGGTGACTGCCGCCCTGGGCGGCGAGGATGTCAGCTATCTGCACGATGCCAAGGCCAAATATCCCATCCCGGTGCGCCTGGAGTTCAGCGTAGCCGATAAGGCCGATCTGCTGCCGTTGCTGGATCTGCGCCTGCGCAGCCGCGATGGCGCACTGGTACCCTTGGGCGAGGTGGTGCAGGTCATCGAGGGTACGCGCGAGCAGGCGATCTATCACAAGGACCTCTTGCCGGTGGTGTACGTCACCGGCGATCTGGCCGGCCCGCTGGACAGCCCGCTGTATGGCATGTTCGATCTCTTTGCGCAGCTGCACAAAGAGCCGATTGGGGATTTCGGCATGTTGCCGCAGCACCTCATCGCCCAGCCCGATGATCCCTATCGCTACAGCATCAAATGGGACGGCGAATGGCAGGTGACCTACGAGACCTTCCGCGATATGGGCATCGCCTATTCCGTTGGTCTGGTGCTGATCTATCTGCTGGTGGTGGCGCAGTTTCGCTCCTATCTGGTGCCGTTGATCATCATGGCGCCCATCCCCCTGACCGTGATCGGCGTGCTACCGGGGCATGCGCTGCTGGGCTCGCAATTCACCGCAACCTCGATGATCGGCATGATCGCGCTGGCAGGCATCATCGTGCGCAACTCCATCCTGCTGGTCGATTTCATCAATCACGAGCTGGCTCGTGGTGTCGAATTCGCAGAGGCGGTCATTCGCGCCGGTGCGGTGCGCGCGCGCCCCATCATGCTGACGGGAGCGGCTGCGATGCTGGGCGCGTTCTTCATTCTCGATGATCCGATCTTCAACGGCCTCGCTATCGCCCTGATCTTCGGCGTCCTGGTCTCGACGCTGCTGACCCTGGTCGTGATTCCGGTCATGTACTACGCCTTGATGCAAAGGCGTTTTGCCGGAGATATGCCGCCCGCCGCGGGGCAAAAGGAGCGCCTTTAGGTGGATAAAGATAGTTGATACCATGCTGGCCTGAAGCGGGCGCTGTCGGGCGCCGCGCTGGCGAACAATAAGTCACAAACAAGCTCGGCCTATTGTCATGCCAGATCGCAGAGACAGGACAGAATATGGCGGATCGGCGGTTACAGGTATTTCGCACCGTGGCACGGCTGCTGAGCTTCACCAAAGCGGCCGAAACCCTGCACATGACCCAGCCGGCGGTGACCTTTCAGGTGCGACAGCTGGAGGAGTATTTCGGCACCCGGCTCTTCGACCGCACCCACAACCGCATCAGTCTCACCGAGGCGGGCAAGGTCGTCCATCGCTACGCCGACCGCATCTTCGAACTCTACGGCGAGATGGACAATTCGGTGCGCGAAATGACCGGCGATCTCAGCGGTGTGCTCACCATCGGCGCCAGCACCACCATCGCCGAGTACATGCTTCCGGCACTGCTCGGCGACTTCAAGCGCCATTACCCCGACGTCAACATCCAGCTCAAGGTGAGCAATACCGAAGGCATCGTCTCGATGGTCGAGGGCAACACCATCGACCTCGGTGTGGTCGAGGGACCGGTGAGCAACAAGAACCTCGCGGTCGAGGTGTGCCGCATCGATCAGCTGGTGGTGATACTGCCGCCCGATCATGCGCTTGCCGATTCGCGCAAACTCAAGATCGGCGATCTGCTCGACTACCCGTTCATCACCCGCGAAGAGGGCTCCGGCACACGCGAGGTGATCGCCAACTATGTCGAACAGTGCGGCCACGATCCGAGCAGTCTCAATATCTCCATCGAACTGGGAAACCCCGAGGCGATCAAGGGCGCGGTCGAAGCGGGAATGGGGGTCTCGATCATGTCGCGCGCCACCATGCACAAAGAGATTCAGTTGGGCACATTGCGAGTGATACCGCTCGACCCGCCCCTGGAGCGCGAGTTCTCGTTCGTCCACCAGAAACAGCAGTTTCGCCACCGGGTGATGGAAAAGCTGCACGAGTTCGCCCAGCGCTACTGCGAAGAGCATCCCAACGACCGCCTGTGATCGACGTCGCTTCACTCAGTACGTCCAATACCGCGGTGCGGGAGCACCCGCAATCGACACTGCACCGGAGTCCGGGTGAGTGATGAAAACCGCCGAAGAGCGTCTGGTGGCGAGGTTTCGCCGCCTCAATGAAAACGACCGGGAAACGGTGCTCGCCCTGGCCGAATTTCTCGCCGGGCGGGCGGGGCTTGAGAAAGTCGAGGAGTCGATTGAAGAACCGCTGCCACTGGGGCGCCCCGACCACGAAACCGTGGTCGCTGCGATGCGCCGTCTGCGCAGCACCTACCCGATGATCGAGGCGCAGGCCCTGTTGCACAGGGCCGCCGGGTTATTGGCCGAGCACACCTTGCAGGGGCGCGATGCAGAAGCGGTGATCGATGATCTGGAGGCGACGTTCGCCGCGCATTACGAGCGCTTCAAAGCAGAAAAAGAGAATAATTAGAGATGCTTGAGATCCTGCGCAGTTGGTACGTCCGCCACTTCTCCAATCCCGAGGCGCTCATGCTCGCCTTCCTGCTCGTGATCGGGTTCGGCGGCGTGATCCTGTTCGGTCAAATGGTGGTGCCGATCATCGCCAGCATCATCATCGCCTACCTCTTGGAGGGTGTAGTCAGTCTGCTGGTGCGCAAGGGCGCGTTGCGCCTGCCGGCCGTAATCCTCGTCTACGCTGCATTTCTCGCATTGCTGCTCCTGACGTTGTTTGGCTTGTTACCGTTGTTGTCGCGACAGCTGACACAGTTGGTGCAGGATTTGCCGCTGATGATCAATGAAGGACAGAAGGCGCTGATGCGCCTGCCGCAGGCTTATCCGCAACTCATCAGCGAAAAAGAGATCACCTCGGTGCTCGGTCATCTGCGCGG
Organism: Pseudomonadota bacterium; assembly: GCA_008501635.1. NCBI lineage: Bacteria > Pseudomonadati > Pseudomonadota > Pseudomonadota bacterium. Next base: position 145,794 of record QQUJ01000030.1, on the reverse strand, counting down.
CGAACTGGCCGGCCTGGGTCAACGCGTTCTCTCCTATTCGCTGGCGTCGCTCGTCGGATTGTTCACGATTCTGGTTTACCTCGTCCTGATGCCACTGCTGGTTTTCTTCTTTCTCAAGGACAAGGAGAAAATCCTCGTTTGGGTGAGCGGCTATATGCCCCGTGCACGTGGATTGGCCAATCAGGTATGGGAGGAGGTCGACCTGCAGATCGGCAACTACATCCGCGGCAAGTTCTGGGAGATCCTGGTGGTGTGGGTGGCGTGCTATGTCACCTTTACGGTCATGGGGCTAAAGTTCGCCATGCTGCTGAGTTTCCTGGTCGGTATCTCGGTGTTGATCCCGTATGTCGGCGCGGTGGTCGTCACGCTGCCAGTGATGCTGGTCGCCTACTCGCAGTGGGGACTCAATCCCGATTTCTGGTACGTGATGATCGCCTACCTGGTGATCCAGGGGCTCGACGGCAGCGTCCTCGTGCCGCTGCTGTTCTCCGAAGTGGTCAACCTACATCCCATCGCGATCATCGCCGCTGTGCTGGTGTTCGGCGGTATCTGGGGTTTTTGGGGAGTGTTCTTTGCTATTCCGTTGGCGACACTGGTGCAAGCGGTGCTTCGCGCGTGGCCGCGAGCGGTGGATGAACCGCAGGTGGTGGATGATAGGCAGTGAGATTTCTGTGCTAAGGGGAAGGACAACGTAAAGCGACTCAGAAGAAGATCACACAATGTGGGGAAAAAGAGCCCTGGCCCCTTAATCTGGACCACTAAATAGATGATTAATAACATAGACTATCAAAAGATTTTTCGTGAAATAGTGGCCGAATTTAAAGACACAGATGATTGCGGTGAGATTGCCACATACATTCCAGAATTGGGCAAGGTGGATCCAAATAAATTGGGCATTCATCTTACGACTGTACAGAAAATTCACTACACCTTTGGCGATGCAGATGAAAAGTTTTCGATTCAAAGTATCGCAAAAGTATTGTCTCTAACTTTAGCCTTAAAGATCATGGGAAAAGAATTGTGGAATCGCTTGGGTGTTGAGCCATCCGGTTCTGCTTTTAACTCGTTGGTCCAGTTAGAATATGAAAAAGGCATCCCCCGGAATCCATTCATCAATGCAGGCGCTATTGTTATTTGCGACATATTGGTTACTTGTCTGGATAAGCCAAAATTAAAATTACTGGAATTCATCAGAAAAACATCGGGTATCGCTAGTATTGACTATAACTCGCAAATAGCAGATTCCGAAAAACAAACTGGCTATAGAAACTATGCCCTGACTAATTTCATGAAGGATTTTGGGAATATTCACAATGATGTAGAACCTGTTTTGGATTTGTACTTCCATCTGTGCTCGATTGAGATGACCTGCAAAGAATTGTCTCAAGTTTTTTTATTCCTGGCTTCAGGCGGTGTAAATCCAATGTCAAATGAAGCTGTCATCAGTCCAAGTCGAACGAAACGTATAAATTCAATTATGCAGATGTGCGGATTTTATGACGAATCAGGCGAGTTCGCATTTAGAACGGGCTTGCCCGGCAAGAGCGGTGTTGGCGGGGGCATCGTCGCAATTCATCCAGGAAAATACAGTATTGCTGTTTGGAGCCCAAAGCTAAATGTGAACGGGAATTCTCATAAAGGAATGAAGGTGCTTGAAGCAGTAACTACAAGAACAAAGTCCTCCATATTTTAATCGAGAGGGAGTAATGGATGTACACAAGACCTAACGAGCGACAGGGCTGTCAATAGGCTCCCAGAAATGGACCCCGAAAATTGGACGGCGCGATAAGTGCGTCCTCAGTTCAAGCCGCCAGCCTGGCAGCGGTTTCGTAGTACACGCTGTCCGGCGTACGCCGGTCAAGCGATTGATGCCGCCTTTCCGAATTATAGAAAGCGAAGTACCGCCCCAGCGACGTGCGCGCATCGGCGATGCTGTCGTAGGCCTTCAGATACACCTCCTCATATTTCACACTACGCCACAGGCGCTCGACGAAGACGTTATCGACCCACCGGCCCTTGCCATCCATGCTGATGCGGATGCCACGCCGGCCATTCAGGCATCTGGGATGAATTTTGGCGAGGGAGAACAGGGATTGGGTGGCGGTGTAATAGAGCGGTCAGTCCGACATCAGCAGAATTGTCGCCGCTCCGTTGCTCCGATCGATTGTTACCAGCGCCTCGCTGTATTCGTTGAGCTCCGAGACCGGCGTCGGATCGTCGTCGCAGGCGCAACCGGTGAGGATGCTGAGGAAGTGGATACCGGCTTTCACGCGGACCGTCTCCGGTGTCTCCGAAACGTTCAGCACGATAACCTCGATGCCGTCATCGAGGACATAGTTTCCTTGCGCCAGGGCGTAACGCAACGACAGCACGTCGGAGCCGAGTTCAGCGACTTCATGTTTGAGCACCGTCTCGAAAGCCGAGCTGCCCAGCGCGGCGCGTGATTCCGGAAGTTCGACCAGCGCGGGTTTTATCATGTGATTACGGCGGTCGCGGTCAAACCTGCTGATATATATAGACTCATCATCCTATGAGCACCTTTACAATGACCTGTATTTCGTTGCTTTTCTCCGCGCACCTGGCGTTTCTGCGAGAGACCAGATTTCTATAACACCTCCGACGCATAATCCGCCAACCGCGAACGCTCGACACGCTGCAGTGTCACGTGCCCGCTGTGCGGCCAATGCTTGAAGCGGTCCACGGCGTACGTCAGGCCCGAGGTGGTTTCGGTCAGATAGGGCGTGTCGATCTGCGCGACGTTACCCAGGCAAACCATCTTGGTGCCGGGGCCGGCGCGTGTGATCAGCGCCTTCATCTGTTTCGGCGTCATGTTTTGCGCCTCGTCGAGGATGATGAATTTGTTGAGGAAGGTACGACCGCGCATGAAGTTAAGGGAGCGGATCTTGATACGGCTGCGCAGCAGATCCGCAGTCGCGGAACGTCCCCACTCGCCGCCGGATTCGCTTTTCGTCAGCACCTCAAGATTGTCCATCAACGCGCCCATCCACGGCGTCATCTTCTCCTCTTCGGTACCGGGAAGAAAACCGATGTCCTCACCCAACGGCACGGTGATGCGGGTGGTAATGATCTCCGCGTAGCGGTTTGATTCAAACGTCTGAGCGAGACCGGCGGCAAGTGCCAGCAGCGTCTTCCCGGTACCGGCAGCCCCGAGCAGCGATACGAAATCGATGTCGGGATCCATCAGCAGATTGATGGCGAAGTTCTGTTCACGGTTGCGCGCGTTGATACCCCATACCGAGTGTTGCGGCTGGCAGTAGTCGTCGATCACCTCGATGGTGGCGTTCTCGCTGCCTACATTGCGGACTATCGCCTCAAAGCGGCTCTCGTCATCGAGATAGAGAAACTGCGACGGGTGCCACGCGCTCACTTCGGGGCCGACGACACGGTAAAAACTGCGACCCGCTTCCTGCCACGACTCCAACGCTTTGGCATGGTTGTCCCAGAAGCCAGTCTCCAATGCGGCATAGCCCGTAAAGAGCAGATCGACATCTTCGAGCACCTGGTCGCTGCGGTAATCCTCGGCGGGCACGCCGAGCACAGAGGCCTTGATACGCAGGTTGATGTCCTTGGAGACCAGCACCACGATGTCGTTGTTGCGCACGGTTTGCAGAGCGAGCGCGGTGGCGAGGATCTCGTTGTCATGGCGGTGACCGGGCAGCGAATCGGGGAGTTGTGTGTCGAGTACCTGCGTCTGAAAAAAAAGTTTGCCCCGCTGCGCTTCGGTTTCACCGCTGTTGACGGTGGCGGGCAGAGGAAGGCCTCGATCGATGTCGTCCTTGCTGGCGTCGATCATCAATTCATCGAGGAAGCGGCTCACCTGCCGCACGTTGCGCGCCAATTCCGAGGTGCCGCGTTTATTGGCGTCCAGCTCTTCCAGTACCACCATCGGCAGAAACACGTCGTGCTCCTTGAACCGGAAGATCGCAGCGGGATCGTGCATCAAAACATTGGTGTCGAGTACGTACAGGCGTTTACCGGCAGCGCTTTTGATCATGCCTCACCGTTCATCAGCAGGTATGGGAAATAGGGTGCCCGGTCCGAATGGCGGGCCGATGGGTCGGCAGCGGTCAGATCACAACCCCTTTACCGCAGCCAGGACCTCATCCACGTGGCCATCGACTTTCACCTTGCGCCACTCGCGGCGCAGAATGCCTTTGGCGTCGATCAGAAAAGTGCTGCGCTCGATGCCGACGACCTCCCTGCCATACATCTTCTTTTTGCGGATCACGTCGTAGGCACGGCATAGAATCTCGTCCTGATCGGCGAGCAGATCGAACGGGAAGCTGTGTTTCGATCTGAAATTCTCGTGGGTTTTGAGGCTGTCGCGGCTGACGCCGAGGACCACGGTATTGAGTTTGTCAAAAGCCTTATGCTGGTCGCGGAAATCCTGGCCTTCACGCGTGCAGCCGGGCGTATTGTCCTTGGGATAGAAGTAGAGCACCACGTTCCTGCCCTTCAGAGCGGCGAGCGAGATCGTTTTGTCACCCGTGGCGGGGCGCTCGAATGGCGGAGCAGGTTTGCCGACGCTGGGTGCGGACATACGCAAGATCCTCGGGAATTGCTGGCCAATCTGCCAGTCTGGCCAGGACAGTATTACGATTTTACCGGTTCGATCACCGCATCGACGTTGAGTTCATCGCAGAAATCCAGAAACTCGTCGCGCAGGGCGGCGATCTGCAGTGCTGCGGGGATGTCGACGATCAATCGCACCGAGAACATCGGTGCTCCGGTGTGGGCGGCGGCGTAGCTGCTGGTGGTCATGTCTTCGATATTGATGTCACGCGACGAGAAGAAATGCGCCAGATTATAGACGATGCCCGGATGATCCAGAGACACCACATCCACCGCGTAGGGCATCAGATGGCGACGCGAGCGCCGTCCCTCGGTGCGTTTCGCCGACACGGTCAGGCCCAGTTCCGACCCGACCCGCTCCAGACTGTTTTCCACCTTGGCGATGTTGTTCCACTGGCCCGAAATCAGCAGCATCACCGCGAACTCCCCACCCAGCACGGCCATGCGGCTGTCTTCGATATTGCAGCCGCCATCCAGCACCACCTTCGCGAGGCGATCGACGATGCCGGAGCGGTCTTCACCGAGAGCCGAGATAACCAGGTAGTTGAGCATGCGGGCTTCCATCTTGTCGTAGGGTGTAGATCCTGTGGGTGAACGCCTTCTTGCAGCCAGGGCGGGTGGCGCCACCATGCGGCAAGTGTACCATCCCCCCCGCGGTGCGATAACAGCGCCGCGCCGGCTCGTTCCATGCTCCTTGTCATCATCAGGGTGGGTAAGTACCATGCCCTATTTCTGTTCCTTCGGGGAGAGTGAGCGATGTTTCAGGGGAGCATGGTGGCCATGGTCACGCCCATGCAGCCAGATGGGGCCGTGGACCACGAGGCCCTGGCGCGGCTGGTGGAGTTCCATGTGGAGAACGGCACCGACGCCATCGTCGCCGTGGGCACCACGGGCGAGTCGGCCACGCTGGACGAGGCTGAGCATCTCGATGTCATCCGCCGCATCGTGAAGCTGGCCAAAGGCCGTTTCCCCGTCATCGCCGGCACCGGCGCCAACTCCACCCACGAGGCGATCGAGTTGACGCAGGGAGCGATGGAAGCGGGTGCCGATGCGTGCCTGCTGGTCACACCCTACTACAATAAGCCGACCCAGGAAGGGTTGTATCAGCATTTCAAGGCGATCGCCGCGGCGGTCGCGATCCCGCAGATCCTCTACAACGTTCCCGGACGCACGGCGTGCGATATGCTGCCGGAGACCGTCGAGCGGCTCGCACCGATCCCTAATATCGTCGGCATCAAGGAGGCCACCGGTAATGTCGACCGGGCGCGCGAGATACTGCAGCGTTGCGGCGACCGTCTGGATGTCTACAGCGGCGACGACGCCACCGCCATGGAACTGATTCTGGCCGGCGGCAAAGGCGATATCTCGGTGACGGCCAACGTCGTGCCCAAGTCAATGCACGAGATGTGCGCTGTGGCATTACGCGGCGATCGGGCGGCGGCGGAGGCGATCAATAACCGCTTGGCGCTGCTGCACAAGAACCTGTTCCTGGAGTCGAACCCGATCCCGGTCAAATGGGCGCTCACTGAAATGGGCATGATCGCCCCGGGCATCCGTTTGCCGATGACACCCCTGGCAGAGCGGTTCCATGAACCGTTGCGCGAGGCGATGCGGGAGGCCGGAGCCCTGTGATAGCTTTTTTCCGCGCCAACCCGTTACGGCATCTCGCAATCAGTCTGATAATCCTCTCTTTTCTCCTGCAGCTGACCGGCTGTAGCGGGGAGGGCGGCTTTGTGCGCGAGCGCAAAGTGGACTATCGGCAGGCGCGTACCCTGGAGCGACTGGAAGTCCCCCCCGACCTCACCCAGGTTGAAGCCCGTGGCGGCGGGAGTCTGGCGCCGACCAGCGCGCTGGGTACCGCGACCTACTCCAGTTTCACCAGCGGCCAGGGTGACGAAACCAGCAAAGCCGGCGCCAGCCTGCTGCCGCGACCGGATTCACTTCGCGTCGAGCACGACGGTGGGCGTCGCTGGTTGGTCGTCGAGGGGGGGCCGGAGAAGATCTGGCCGGCAGTGCGGGAATTCTGGTTGCATCAGGGTTTCCTCATCAAACGCGAAGACCCGCGCCTGGGTATTATCGAGACCGAGTGGGCCGAGAACCGCGCCGATATCCCGCAAGGGGTCATCCGTCGCTGGCTGGGCAAGGTGTTCGATTTTGCCTATTCCGCGCCGACACGGGATAAATACCGCGTGCGTATGGAACGCGGCGCGGAGGGGAACACCACTGAGATTTTTCTCACCCATTGGGGGGTGAAGCAGGTCGTCGTTGGCGGTGGCCCCCTCAGTGACCCCGAGTCCACGGTGTGGGATTCCCGCCCCTCCGATCCCGAACTCGAAGCGGAGTTCCTCAATCGCCTGGTTGTCTATCTCGGCGTGGGAGAGGAACAGGCCTCGCAGCGCCTGGCAACTGCGCCGAAGGAGCCGCGTGCGCGTCTGGTGAGTGGTCCCGGCGGCGGTAATGTTCTCGACGTCGACGAACGCTATGCGCGTGCCTGGCGGCTGACCGGCATCGCGCTGGATCATCTTGGTTTCGTGGTAGAGGACCGTGATCAGCAACAGGGCACCTACCTGGTCCGCTCAGCGGAACCGCTGACGGAGCTGACCCAAAAGAAAGGATTTTTCGCCAATCTGGCGTTTTGGCGTGACGACGAGCAGAAATCGCTCGAAGAGGTCAGGTTCCGTGTTCTGTTGACCGAGGCAGGTGCGGGCACTCGGGTGAGCGTCAATCCAGAGAACGAGGCGACGCCCAGCACCGCGCAGGCAGCGGAGAAAATTCTTGCTCTTCTGGAGGAGCAGTTGCGCTGATCGATCGACACGGTTGGTGGTGGAGGTAATCGAGCACGATGCGCCTGGCTTCACTGGGCAGCGGCAGTCGGGGTAACGCCACGCTGATTGAGAGCGGTGCGATGTGCCTCCTCATCGATTGCGGGCTGTCGGTGAGCCGCGTGCAGTCCGGGCTGCGGCGTCTGGGCCGTACGCTGGATGATCTTACGGCGATCGTCGTGACCCACGAACACAGCGACCACATCGGTGGCGTCGAGCGCCTTGCCCGGCGGCTTGGGCTCACGGTATGGATGACGGCGGGTACAGCTTCGGCCTTTGGCGCCCGTCAGGGTGTCGATGTCACGCTCTTCTCCAGCCATCAGCCCTTCACCCACAACGGCGTTTCGATCCACCCCTTCCCCGTGCCGCACGACGCGCGCGAACCCACCCAGCTCGTGATCGACGATGGGCGTTGCCGATTCGGCGTGCTGACCGATCTGGGCAGTGTCACCCCGCATGTCGTCGAAATGCTGACGGCGTGCGATGCCTTGCTTCTGGAGTGCAACCATGACCCCGATCTGCTGATGCGCGGCGAGTACCCGGCGGCGCTCAAACGCCGTGTGGGGGGCGATTGGGGGCACCTCAGCAATCAGCAGGCGGCCGATCTGCTGGCGCGGCTCGATCATGCGCGGCTGCGCTGCGTGGTAGCCGCGCACCTTAGCGAAAAGAACAATCATCCCGATCTGGCCATCGCCGCGTTGCACGAAGTGTTGGGTGACATCGATCGGCTGCAGGTTGCCGATCAGGAGGCGGGGTTGGACTGGGTGGTGGTGGATTGATCTGGGTGACGGGCTTAAAAGGCTATTAACCACAAAGTACACGAAGTTCACGAAGTTTTGATGTCGAAAATCGGGCACCTTTCTGCCCTGGCGCAAATGTTTCCTTAGGCAGGGGTGCAAGGTCTCAATGCACTTCACTTTGTGTACTTTGTGGTTAGAAGAAGCGAATTGACGTCCTTATGGTTTAAGGCATCCCCCGCCCCCAGTATCATTACGCCTCTTTTCCTCCACCGTCCGACTGCCAGAGAATCCGATGCTGCGACTGCGTGCGCCGTGTTGCACGACGTGTTGGGCGATATCGATCGGCTGCGGGTTGCCGATCAGGGGGATGGACTATAAAAAGGCTATTAACCACAAAGTACACGAAGTTCACGACGTTTTGACGTCGAAAATCGGGCACCTTTCTGCCCTGGCGCAAATGTTTCCTTAGGCAGGGGTGCAAGGTCTCAATGCACTTCACTTTGTGTACTTCGTGTACTTTGTGGTTAGAAGAAGCGGATTGACGCCTTTATGGTTTAAGGCATCCCCCGCTTCCAGTATCATTACGCCTCTTTTCCTCCACCGTCCAACTGCCAGAGAATCCGATGCTGCGACTGCGTGGTAGCGCTGCCCTTTCACCGTTCCGACTCGAAAAGCTGTTCAATCAGCTGCGTTCGCGCGTGCCGGAAATCGCCCGCATCGCGGCGGAATTCGTGCACTTCGCCGAACTCGAGCAACGACTGGATCGCGCCGAGCTCAAAGTCCTCGAACGCCTGCTGGCCTACGGTCCCAGGAGTCAGCCCGTCGAGACCGAGGGACAGATGCGCCTGGTCGTGCCGCGCAAGGGGACCATCTCGCCGTGGTCGAGCAAGGCAACCGACATCGCCCACAATTGCGGTTTGGGTAAAATCCGGCGCCTGGAGCGAGGGATTATTTACTACCTCGGTACCCAGCGCGGCGAAGTCCTGACCGGTGCCAAGCTGGCGCTGGCCTCGGCGTTGTTACACGATCGAATGACCGAAACGGTGCTGAGCGATCTGGAGGACGCACAGGTGCTGTTCTCCCACGCGGAGCCGGCACCGGTGGCGAGTATCGATCTGCTGGGGGTCGGAGCCGCGGCACTGGTGCTGGCCAACGCGGAACTGGGTCTGGCGTTGTCGGAAGACGAGATCGATTATCTGGTGGAGAACTATCAGGCGCTGGGGCGCAATCCCACCGATGTCGAACTGATGATGTTCGCCCAGGCCAACTCCGAGCACTGCCGGCACAAGATCTTCAACGCCGACTGGATCGTGGATCACGAGCGCCAGAATCACACTCTGTTCGACATGATCCGCAATACCTATTCCAGCAACCCGGAGGGCGTGCTTTCGGCGTATAAAGACAACGCCGCGGTTATCGAGGGACACCGTACCGGCCGGTTCTATCCCGATTCCGCAACGGGAAGTTACCGGTACAGTGACGAAGACGTCCACATCCTGGTGAAGGTCGAGACGCATAATCACCCAACCGCCATCTCGCCGTTTGCGGGTGCCGCAACCGGTTCCGGTGGCGAGATCCGCGACGAAGGGGCTACCGGGCGCGGCTCCAAGCCCAAAGCGGGGCTGACCGGTTTTTCGGTCTCCAATCTGCGTATTCCGGGCTCCGAACAACCGTGGGAGGGGAGTTACGGTAAACCGGGACGTATCTCGAGTGCCCTGGAGATCATGCTGGAAGGACCCATCGGCAGCGCCGCGTTCAACAACGAGTTCGGGCGGCCCAATCTGTGCGGCTATTTCCGGACTTTCGAGGAAGAGGTGCAGGGACCGCGGGGTCCCGAGATGCGCGGCTACCACAAGCCGATCATGATCGCCGGCGGGTTAGGCAATATCCGCGCCGACCACGTCGCGAAAATGGAGATACCCCCGGGGACGCCGCTGATCGTGCTGGGCGGCCCGGCGATGTTGATCGGTCTGGGGGGCGGGGCAGCCTCCTCGGTTGCCAGCGGTACCAGTGCGGAAAATCTCGATTTCGCCTCGGTGCAGCGCGGCAATCCCGAGATTCAACGCCGCTGCCAGGAGGTGATCGACCGCTGCTGGGCGCTCGGCGGCGCCAATCCGATTCTTTCGATCCACGACGTGGGCGCGGGAGGGCTCTCCAACGCCCTGCCCGAACTGCTCAACGACAGCGCGCGCGGCGGGCGTATCGAACTGCGCACCGTGCCCAATGACGAACCGGGCATGTCACCCAAGGAGATCTGGTGCAACGAGGCGCAGGAGCGCTACGTGCTGGCCATCGACCGGGATCGACTGGCGGAGTTCGAGGCGATCAGTGAGCGCGAGCGCTGCCCCTATGCAGTGGTGGGCGAATCCACGGCAGAGCGCCAGCTGGTGGTTGGCGATGCCTACTTCGAAAACACCCCTATCGATATCCCCATGGAGGTACTGCTTGGTAAACCACCGAAGATGCTGCGCGATGTGCACCACCATCCCCACCCCAAATCCGAGTTCGAGACCACGGGTATCGATGTGGCCGAGGCGGCACGCCGGGTATTGCGCCTGCCGACCGTAGCGGACAAGAGTTTCCTGATCACCATTGGCGATCGCACCATCACCGGCCTGGTGGCGCGCGATCAGATGGTCGGCCCCTGGCAGGTACCGGTCGCCGATGTGGCGGTCACCACCAGCGGCTATCGGACCTACGCCGGAGAGGCCATGGCCATGGGCGAGCGCACGCCGATCGCCCTGGTGCATCCGGCGGCATCCGGACGCATGGCCATCGGCGAGGCCCTGACCAATATCGTTGCCGCTGATGTGGCGCGAATCTCGGACGTACGCCTCTCGGCGAACTGGATGGCCCCTGCCGGGCACCCCGGCGAGGACGCGGCGCTCTTTGACACCGTAAAAGCCGTGGGGATGGAGCTGTGTCCGGCGTTGGGGATCGTCATTCCGGTTGGCAAGGACTCCATGTCCATGAAAACGGTCTGGGAAGAGGGTGGTAAGGAAAAAGCGGTAACGGCACCGCTGTCGCTGATCGTTTCCGCTTTTGCCCCGGTGCAGGATGCCCGGCGCACGCTGACCCCGCAGTTGCGCACCGATCAGGGGGATACCGACCTCATCCTCATCGATCTCGGGCGCGGCAGCAATCGACTGGGGGGCTCGGCGTTGGCGCAGGTCTACAAGCAGGTGGGACACCACGCACCCGATCTGGATCATCCCCAGGCCGTCACCGCCTTTTTCCAGACGATACGCGAGCTGGCCCGGGAGCAATTGCTCCTGGCCTACCATGACCGCTCCGATGGGGGCCTCTTCGCCACACTCTGCGAGATGGCTTTCGCGGGACGGATCGGACTCGACGTGGAGCTGGATGATCTGGGCGATGATCCGGTAGCCGCCCTGTTTACCGAAGAGCTGGGGGCGGTGATTCAGGTGCGTCACAGCGACGCCGATACGGTCGTGAAATGGCTGCACGACAACGGCCTGGGCAAGTACAGTCATGTGATCGGCACACTGAACGACACGCACCGGATTTGCATTCGCCACGACCGCCGGGCGCTGATCGACGAGACGCGGCTGGATCTGCACCGGGTCTGGTCACAGACGACCTTCCAAATGCAGGCATTGCGCGACAATCCGCGCTGCGCCCAGCAGGAGTATGACCGGCTGTTGGACGACGACGATCCCGGATTGACCGCCAGCCTTGGTTTCGATCCCGATGACAATGTGGCGGCGCCCTTCATCGCGACCGGGGTCCGGCCACGTATCGCCATCCTGCGCGAGCAGGGGGTCAATGGTCAGATCGAGATGGCGGCGGCCTTCGATCGTGCCGGATTTCTCGCTGTCGATGTCCATATGAGCGACATCATCACCGGTCGTCACACCCTCGGAGAGTTTCACGGCATCGCGGCTTGCGGTGGGTTTTCCTACGGCGACGTCCTCGGCGCCGGTGAAGGATGGGCCAAGTCGATCCTCTTCAACAACCAGGCTCGTGACGAGTTCGCCGCCTTCTTTGCGCGTCCGGATACCTTCGGACTGGGTGTCTGCAACGGCTGTCAGATGCTTTCCAATCTTCATGAGCTGATTCCCGGCAGCGAGCTGTGGCCCCATTTCGTGCGCAACGAATCCGAGCAGTTTGAGGCCCGCCTTTCGCTGGTCGAGGTGCTCGATTCGCCGTCGCTGTTTCTCGCCGGCATGGCCGGTTCACGGCTGCCGATTGCCGTGGCCCACGGTGAGGGCAGGGCGGAATTCGCCTCTCTCCGGGGTGCCGAACGGGCGCTTGAGCAAAAACTGGTGGCACTGCGCTTTGTCGACAACCGGGGTCAGGCCACCGAGGTATATCCGGACAATCCCAATGGTTCGGTCGCGGGCATCACCGGCCTGACAACCGTCGACGGTCGTTTCACCATCATGATGCCGCATCCGGAGCGGGTGTTCCGCACAGTCCAATACTCCTGGCATCCGCCGGAGTGGGGCGAGGATGCCCCCTGGTTGCGGCTGTTCCGCAATGCCCGGGTCTATTTGGGATAGGCTCTGGCAACGCCGAAAAAGTGACGCTGAGCGGCAATCCTCCGTCTTTTTTTGCCACTTATGGCTGATTTGGTAAATATCGGCGGGGAGCAAAAATTACTAACTACTTGATAATTAAATAGAATAATAAACTGGCACGCACAATGCATAAGTTTGAAGCAGGAGAACCGTCACTATCTCGATTGCCTCTCGCTCCTCCTCTGCGCGACGGTTCTCCTGGATACCTTAGGGGTGCCTCGCGGCACCCCTTCTTTTTTACCCTGCTATACGGCGCTGGTGATCTGGTTGGACAGCACGCCGATCTTTTCCACCTCCACTTCCGTCTGATCCCCCGGCTGCAGAAACACCTGCGGTGTGCGAGCGAAGCCTACACCCGACGGGGTTCCGGTGAGAATGACGGTACCCGGTAGCAGAGTCATATCGCGGCTCAGTTCGGCAATCAGGTAATCGACGGGAAACATCATCTGGCCGGTATTGCCATCCTGCATCAGTTCGCCATTGAGCCGCATGCGCACCGAGAGTTTTTGCGGATCAGGGATCTCCTCTGCCGTGACCAGGACCGGCCCCAGGGGGCAGAAGCCGTCGAAACTCTTGCCGCGAATCCATTGACCGCCGCTGCCCTCTTTCTGCCACCAGCGTGCGGAGATGTCATTGGCGCAGGTATAGCCGAAGACGTGGTCCAGCGCCCGGTCGCGCGGCACATCGCGCGCGGCCTTGCCGATCACCACCGCCAGTTCCGCCTCATAGTCGACTTCGGGACCGTGATCGCAGGCGGCGGGGATCGGGATCGGTGCGCCGGGGTGATTGAGCGCCGAGGTCGGCTTCATGAAGACGATAGGCAGTTCGGGTGCTTCCGAACCCATCTCCTTGGCATGGTCGCTGTAGTTTTTGCCGATGCAGAGGATGTTGACGGGCTCGAGCGGGGCGAGGCGCCGGCTGATGGTTGCCGTGGAATCCGTGGCGGTGAGTCCGGCAAACAACGAGCCGGCCAGCAGGCGCGCGCTGCCATCGCCCTGGTCTTCGCCGAGCCGCACTGAACCCTGAGGATCGATAAAGCGCACAATACGCATGGTTGGCTCCGGTTCTTGAGATGTGCCGCAAAACTAGCACAAAGCTGTCCCTTGTGGGGGTTCGCAAGAACGTGATATCCACAGCCTGACAATCTGGCCTTCAAGGAACACGCTATGCCCGATAAGTTGGATATTGCCACACGCTGTATTCACCCCGCGCCGATCGAGGATGCACATGGCGCTCCGCACACGCCGATCTACAACACCACCACCTTTGTGTTTCCGGACACAGCGGCGCTGATCGACATGCAGACGGGCAAGCGCGAAGGCGGGTTTTATACGCGCTATGGCATGAATCCCACCATCACGGCGCTGGAACGCCAATTGGCGCCCCTGGAGGAAGCGGAACGCGCGCTCGCCTTTTCGGCGGGGATGGCGGCGATTTCAGCCACTTGTCTGGCCTATGGGCGGGACGGTGTGGTCTGTGTCGGTGATGTCTATGGGGGCACCATGGAACTGGTCGGTAACAAGTTGCCGCAGCTGGGCATCGCGGGACGGCTGCTGCGCGATGACGAAATTGCCGATCTCGATCGCACCCTCGAGGAACAGCAGGCATCGCTGCTGATCCTTGAGACCCCGTGCAATCCGACCTTGGCCATCCGTGACATCGCCCAGGTCGCTGCGATCGCCCACCGGCATGGGGCGTTGCTGGCTGTGGACAACACATTTGCGACTTCAATCAACCAGCAACCGCTGAAACTGGGCGCCGATCTGGTGATCCATGCCGCGACCAAGTACCTGGGTGGGCACTCCGATATCACTGCCGGTGTGGTGATGGGTGCGGCGGAACGGCTGCAACCGGTCTGGAGTTGGCGCAAGAACCTGGGGCAGGCTCCGGCTCCGGAAGTCGCCGCCCTGTTGTCGCGCAGCGTGCGTACCCTGTCCGTCAGGGTCGAACGCCAGAATGCCTCCGCGCTGCGGATTGCCGAAGCGATGCTCGAGCATCCGCGGGTGAAACGGGTCCTCTATCCCGGGCTGCCACAGTTTCCCGGACACAAACTGGCGCGGCGTCAAATGAGTGGCTTCGGCGGTATGTTGACACTCGATCTTGACGGCGATGCGCAACAGACAACGGCGGTGGTGGATAGTCTGGAGCTGTTTCTGAACGCACCGAGTCTCGGCGGTGTCGAAAGCCTGGCCTGCCAACCCTTCGCTACGACGCACTACGGGCTCGCGGCGGACGAACGGCAGCGGCGCGGTATTACCGACTCGATGATCCGCCTCTCGGTGGGTCTGGAGAATCCGGGGGATCTTATCGCCGACCTCAATCGCGCCCTGGAGGGGCGCTAACCCTTTGATCTCCCGGCCGGCGGCGCGATCGCCAGTGCCTAGGCGAGATGTGATCTTTGCGTGAAGACTCCGACCCTTGCCAGCCGGTATGGTGAACTCTCCGGGTAAGCAGGGTATCGAATCGAATACCGCCATCGCACAGAGGTCCGCCATGCTGATCAAGAAGCCTAGCGCCATCCGTTCTTCGGAGATCACATCACAGGGAATCTACGAGCAACGCCGTGAGTTTTTGCGCACCTCGGCATTGGCCGCCATCGGCACATTGGTTGCCGGACCGCAACTGCTGCAGGCCAAAGAAGCGGCCGGTAAAGGTCTGAAGTTCGCGCCAAACACCCTCTACGCTACCGAAGATGAGCTTACCAAAAAGCTGTCGGCGACCAGCTACAACAATTTCTACGAGTTCGGTACCGGGAAAGAGGATCCGGCGCAGTACGCGCACCTGATGCAGACGCGGCCGTGGTCGATCACCGTTGAGGGCGAGGCAGAGAAGACCGGGACCTTCGATGTCGATGATCTGCTTGCGAATCTGGATTACGAAGAACGCATCTATCGGTTACGCTGTGTTGAAGCCTGGTCGATGGTGGTGCCGTGGGTGGGTTTTCCGTTGTCCGCGTTGCTCAAACTATTCGCCCCGACGTCGCGCGCGAAATACGTCTATTTTGAAACGCTGTTCGACCCCAAACAGATGCCGGGGCAGATCCGTTCGGTACTCGATTGGCCGTACCGGGAAGGGCTGCGTATCGACGAGGCGATGCATCCGTTGACGCTGATGGCGGTGGGGATGTATGGCGAGGTGCTGCCCAATCAGAACGGCGCACCGCTGCGGCTGGTTGTGCCCTGGAAATACGGCTTCAAGAGCATCAAGTCCATCGTCAAGATCAGTTTCAGCGAAACGCAGCCGCAGACCTCATGGAATATGCAGGCACCCCGCGAGTACGGCTTCTACTCCAACGTCAATCCGGCGGTGGATCATCCGCGTTGGAGCCAGAAACGCGAACGCCGGATCGGGCAATTCTTCAGGATCGATACACTGCCCTTCAACGGCTACGCCGAACAGGTGGCATCGCTCTACAGCGGCATGGATCTCCAGAAGTTCTTTTGAGCGATGGTTGTGGCCACCGGTAACCGACACCGATGCTGACACTCCAGCAGCGCGTCCGCTGGATCGGTAAGCCGCTGGTGTTTGTTGCGGCGCTGCTGCCGTTCGGCTGGTTGGTCTGGTTGGGCGGGTCCGATCAACTCGGTGCCAACCCGATCGAGACCATCACCCGCTACACGGGTGACTGGACGCTGCGGTTTCTATTCATCACGCTCGCGGTGACACCGCTGCGCAATCTCAGCGGCTGGAACTGGCTGATGCGCTTGCGGCGCATGCTCGGGCTGTATGCCTTCTTCTACGCCGTGTTGCACTTCGCGACCTACCTGGTGCTGGATCAGTTCTTTGCCTGGGAGCACATCGTTGACGATATCGCTGAACGACCCTATATCACCGTAGGCTTTGCCAGTTTCGTATTGCTGATCCCGCTCGCGATCACTTCGACCAATGCGATGGTGCGACGGTTGGGTGGGCGCCGCTGGCAACGGCTGCACCGGTCCGTCTATGTCATCGCCATCGGCGTCGTCGTCCATTTCCTGTGGCTGGTCAAAGCGGATCTGCGGGAACCGTTGATCTACGGCGCGATCCTCGCTGTGCTGCTGGGATATCGACTGGTCAAGCGCGGCTTCAAGCCCTTTGTTTCGCGTGCGATGTCGCCATCCCACCCACGCAATTAGAACCTATCTCTCAGTCCCCTACACAGCACGCTGGGGATGTTGAGATAGGTTCCAGTCATCCCGCTGCAATATCTTTATTGACACCCTTCGATGATCTCTCCGATGCTTGGCCAAATCGTCAGGCACTGGATTTCCCCATGTCCCGAGCGCTGGATCAGCATACCGACAAGTACCATGAGGCGGCGGTCGCGGAAGGTATCCGGCGTATGTTCCATGCGCTGCAGGGCGTGCAACCCTTTATGCCGCTTCTACCCTTGGTGGTTGTGCTGGGGATGTGGGGCTGGGTCGATCACCGGTTGTTGGGGGTTTGGCTGCTGGCTGCGGTTTCCGTTCCTGTCCTGCGTTTCGCGCTGGTGCACGCGTACTTCGCCGACGCCAGCGCAGAAGGGGCCTCAGCGCGGCGTTGGGCGCAGCGGATCGCATGGACCGCCCTTTGGGATGGCGTGGTGTGGGGCGCTGCCGGCGTGCTCTTTTTCCTTCCTGATTCGGTGCCCCACCAGGTGCTGATGGTCACCATGGTGGTGGGTATACCGGCGGGATCCGTGTTCGTCACCTCCTACTGGCCGCAAGTGCAGTATGCCTTTGCGATACCGGCGGTAGGGCTCATGGCGTTGAAACTGATGAGCGTGGGTTCTCCCGCATGGTTGGGACTGGGAATCGGCATGTGGGTCTATCTGGTGATCCTGTACCAGATCATGCGGCGTGCCCACAGAGCGGCGCTGGATGCCATCCTGTTGCGCTTCGAGAATCTAGATCTCATCGAGCAACTGCGCGAGCAGAAGGAGGCGGCAGAGCAGGCCAACATCGCCAAGTCGAAGTTCCTGGCGGCTGCCAGTCACGATCTTCGTCAACCGCTGCATGCACTCACCCTTTTTACCACAGCGCTGCAGGAGCGTGGATCGCGCTCCACCGACCAGGGTATCGTCGAGAGCATCAGACGCTGCGTATCCGCGCTGGATGACCTGTTCCAATCCTTGCTGGACATTTCACGGCTGGACGCCGGTATCGTGGAGGCCAGTCCTGCGCATTTCAAACTGCGCCCACTGATTGAAAGACTCGCACACGAGTATGCGCCACAGGCCAGCGCAAGAAAGGTGCGCTTGGACTGGGAGTGCGCGGATCTGGTGGCCTACTCCGACCCGGCGCTTGTCGAGCGCATTATGCTCAATCTGCTCAGCAATGCGATTCGCTATACCGACAACGGCCGCATAAAAATCGATGTCACCCCGGTGCGCGACAGCATCGCTATAGGCGTCACTGATACCGGTGTCGGGATTCCCTACGACAAGCAGGAAGAGGTCTTCCACGAGTTTGTTCAACTGCAGAATCCGGAGCGCGATCGTACCAAAGGACTGGGCTTGGGGTTGGCCATCGTGCGGCGCCTGGCGAATCTGCTGGGGTGTCGCGTGGAACTGCGCTCCAGGCCAGGTGAAGGGTCACGTTTTATTTTCGAGATTCCTGTTGGGGACGAGCAAGCGCTGGCGCAGTCACCCTCTCAATCACGTTTTGCTTTGACCAATCATCTTGCAGGTAAAACGATCATCGTTATCGAGGACGAGGCTGAGGTGCGCGAAGGCACCCGTGTCTTGCTTGAAGGGTGGGGGTGCAGCGTAATCGCAGCCGAAGAGCTGACCGGTGCGTTGGCGCAACTGGAGGAAACGGGTGATTACCCCGATATCGTGATTGCCGACTACCGGTTACGCGAGGGTGTTACCGGTGCTGAAGTCATTGAACGGTTGCAGGCAATATACGGCGCCTCACTGCCGGGTTTGATCATCACTGGAGATACCGCGCCGGAAAGACTGCAAGAGGCGCAAGCCAGTGGTTATCAGCTGATGCACAAACCGGTGCAGCCGGCGAAACTCCGAACCTTGTTGAACAAACTCCTGACCGGGCCGTTGCAGCCTGACCCTGTTGCGTCCTAGGCGGGCGCTGGTAAGAAAATAGTGCGCTTCAACGCTCATCATGCAGCGCGAAAATACCCAATCGCTTAGCCTTGATCACCGCCTGAACACGGGTCGTCACATCCAGCGCGCGAAAGACCGCACCAAGATGGGCTTTGACCGTTGCGACGGAGAGATTCAGGTCGCGAGCGATCTCCTTGTTGTTGTGGCCGGCAACGATCAGGCGCAGAACGTCCTGTTGTCGCGGTGTCAGTTCCTCGTGGAGCGGATGTCTGGCGTTGCGCGAGGTGCGCAGGAGAGCGGGTGGTACATAGATCCCGCCATCCAGAACGAGTTCGATGGCGTGTTTCATCACCGCCGGTGATTCGCTTTTCGGAACGAAACCCACAATTCCGGTTTCGAGTATTTCGTGCATCTCCTCGGCGTCCTCGCTGGCCGAAATGACGGCAATCGGCAGCGCGGGCGCCGCTGCCAGCAATCGCTTCAGCGAACCCAGGCCAGTCATCCCGGGCATTCGCAGATCGAGCAACAGCAAATCGAGGTCGCCGTGGAGAGAAATAGTGTCGAGAGTCTCCTGGAAGTCCCTGGCTTCGAGGATTTCGATATCCCGATTCAGCCCGGCAAGTAAATGACGCAGTCCGTCGCGGAACAGCGCGTGGTCGTCAGCGAGCAGGATTCTCAACAGCGTCCTTTCGTAATGAGAGTACTAAGACCTGGATACCAAGAGTCTTAAGTCTGCCGTCGAATATACAGAGCGTCTGAAAACCTGACAATGAGGGACTGAGAATCCAAAAAGCTGGCCCGAAGCCGAGTGGCAGCAGGTGCGGTAGAGGCAGGGATGAGTTTGACAGGGCGAAACAACAAGGTGCTGGCATGTGCGCTGTGGTTGTGTGCGCTTTCCACGGCCGACGCGGCGCCGGGTCGAAGCTGCGGTACACACTGGACGGGCTGGGGAGATCAGGCCAATCCGACCACCAGTCCCTGCCCCGCCGGTTGCGAGCGCGGCGAACGGATTAAGGAGCGCACCCATCAACAGGGTGGCAAGCTCCTCTACGACGTGCAGTACGAGTGTCGTTATCCGCCCAAATTCACCGGTTTCCCGCTGATCAAGGGCTCGCCGGCGGAGCCGGGTGCGGATAAGGGCGCCTGGCTCGACTCGGAAGAGAGCGCGCAACTGGAGGAATTGCTGCCCGAGGTGCGCAACGCCTGGGAGCCGAGCCTGCGCCAGCTGGCGAAACTGATTCGCCAGAGTCCGGCGCTCGCCGATCTGGGCGGTTACTTTCCAAAGCTGCGGGTCAACGTGACCGCACCAGATGAATCGCTGCACACCGGCAATCTTTACGTGCAGATCTGGTGGCCCTACGCGATTGAGACCATACCCGGTTCCGGCGCTGGGCCGCAGCTGCGTATCAAGGGCCAATACGCGCTCAACGGTCCCGGTGGCTTCAGTCTCGACATCAATCGTCTGCCCGCCGGGGGCAACGGCAGCACCCAGGGTTTACAACGCAGCGAATGGTACCGCGACGAGTCCGGCGAGTTCTTCATGCTGCCGCCGGCGGAACGGGAGATTGCCGGCTTCCCGGTACTTGCCGGTTATCTCTGGGTCACTGCGCCGGGAAAGGCGCCGCTCTTTATACCGGTCAGCCAGGAGCGGGCACTGCAGGCGGCTATTGCAGCAGCCAGCGTGCAGATCCAGCAGGCAAGCGAGGGCAACAGTGCTGCCCAGGAAATGCTGGCCACTTACAACAGCCCCGAAATGAAGGAGATGCGTCGCCAGGCGATCGAGGCGGCGGGGGCGAGTGAGTCCGATCCCAAGCGTGCCGCCGCAGCGCGTGCCAAGGCAGAGCGTGACGATCACGAGCAGGAGCGCCAGATCCGCGAGATGGCCGGACAGTCGGCGGACGAGAATCCCATCTCGCTGGCGGTGCGCAGGGCGGTCGCCGAAATGGAGACCAGGCTCGGAGCAATGACACCTGCACAGCGCAACGCACCCGCCGCAACCCGGATCGTACCGGAGGCGTTTCTGCAGGAAGAGATCGTCACCGCTGGCACATCCGGCGCGACCCCGTTGATGGCCTACAATCCCGCCTTCTTCGATCCCAAACTCGCTCCCAGCGCGATGCAACTTCTGGTCATGGGTATCGGTTCGGCCGCCGATTGGGAGGATCGCGACGTGCCACCCCAGCAGCAACCGGTGCAGATCCGCGTGCCCATCGCCATCGTCGAGCAGACCGACTGGCGACAGGTGGCCAAGTTGTTGAAGTAGCTGATGGGTGAGCCGAGGGTTCATGCAAAGGGAGTTACCGATACAGGAAGGTGGCTTGGCGCACCACCCGGGAAATCGCTGAGCGGAGCGTCGATGCGGCGTTATTCCTTATCCCACGGAGGGTTTGCTGTGCACAGAGTGTTTCGAGCCCTTGCCTGCGCGGGCCTGATCGGCACGGAACTGGTCTTTGCACCGATTTCTTCGGCGGCGTCCGAGGGCGACATACTCGCGCCGCTCGTGGCGCCAGAACTCTCAGTGCCTTCGGATCTCCATGGGGCGCAGATACTGCCACAGAAAGATTTGATCAGCGTCTTCCAGTCATTGCCGTTGGAGGTGAAGTACTGTTTCAGGAACTCACGGGGAGACCAATCCATTTACTTTGAGTGCAACGAACGCTTGTCCAGGCACGACCAGGCAATGTTCAAAAAGCCGCTGTTCAAGCTGATTACAACCGAGTGGAGCGTAAACGGCATCAGGGGTGGCAACAGCGTCGTCGGTCACATCAAGGCGAACGGGAATAAAGCCGTCTATACCGCTCCGAAAACGGTTCCCAATCCGGCAACCGTTACGATCAGCGCGGAATTGGATCCCCGGGGCTGGCAGGGGGGGACGGCGGTCCTCAACATCACCATTGTCGACGGCAAGTTCTACGTGGGAGAGATTTCGTTCAGCGGCAAGCGTGTCGAGCAGGGCGAAACCACTCAATACTCTGGCACAGCGCGGCTGGTTTTCGATTTCGCAGAGGCGTTCGAAGGCGGGGTTCGCTACGACATCGCGCCCGGCTCGGCATGGCTTACCAAAATGAGATTTTGGGTGAAGCTCGAACAGTGGACGGTTAAGGACGATTCGAGAACCTGTCAACTCCAGTTGGATCAACTCAAGTCGAACTTGGTCTCGTTCAATCCTGACGCCCCGCTTAGCGGCAATCTGTTCCTCTACTCATCGCTAGACTCCTACATCTTCAGCACATTGTTCTCTGTGGTTGCACCGCATAAGTGCGTAGATGGCGATACGACGACGATAGAAGAGATGGAGTTGACGCTTCCGCTGACAACACAAACAAGCCTCGCCGAACCGGGGTACCAACGACTGCGAGGAGATAACGCCACCCTCGCGGGAGATTCCGTTTTCATCAAAAAGGCTGAAGAGGAAGAAGACTTGGCGATAACCCAATCCATCAGTTGGCGACTGTTTAGAGAGTACAACGCTGCGAGACCGTAGCTCACGCACTGAACGCGGGCAGCGTGATTATCGGGAGAGCCCAAAGCGTGGGCCTAAGAAACTACACGATGCAAGTGACGCGAATATCTACCGCACACATAGACAGGAAAGCGAATCATGAAAACTTCGATGACACTCCGTTCCACGGTGCTCGCCTCGGCGCTGTTGTTGATCAGCGGCGCGTGGGCGGCGGAATCCCCGAAGCTGGTGGCACCGCTCTACCAGGGTGCGGTGCCTGCTTTTCCAGCCGCTGGTGTCAAGAACGCGCCACGCAGTCCCGCGAGCTTCGGTGGCCTGCAAGCCCTCGATTGCCGTGGATTGGACCCATCGCGGGGTTTCGACGGTAAGGTTCTGACACCGACACAGGCCGCGGCAAGCGGCAATGACCGCTCCTGGTGCTTTCTGACCCGCGACCCCATCGACAAGGTCAAGGCGTTCTACGAAAAGTCCCTCGGGGCGATGCAGGCCTTCAAGGGAGCGTCGGGTCAGACGCCCGCGCAGGCCTACGCGGCGTATGTCGAAACGGCGATCACCAAGTCCGGGGGTGAAACCGGCCCTACTTATCGAGGTATTTCCCTGCACGCGCTGGCGCCGCTTCCGCCCAGGGGCAAGGAGGCAAAGAACACGGATGATAGCTGGGCGGGGCAGGAGGCCTATCAGTTCTACGCCGGGTTGCGGCATTTCAGCGGCTTCCTGGAAGGTGTTGATTGGTTCAACGGGGAGCCCGGAAAACGCAAGCCGGCGGAACTGGATGCCCTCTACAAGAAACGCAGTCGCGTCGAGTCGGCGTTCTTCCAGCGCAAGGGTCCGAAATCGGAAGCGGTGGATGCAACTTTGAGCGCTCGCTACAGCAAAAAACAGAACGAGCTCAAGCAAGCGGCCTTCGGCACCATGATGCCGAGCCAAGCGCAAATTCAGCAGATGCAGCAGGCCGCGAATACGGCACGACCTGCCAACGAGGACGCAACGCCGGAAGACGCCAGATTCAACGCCTTCATGAAGAAGAATCCGCAGGCCGCGCGCCGCTACACGGAACTCACCAAGAAGCTCGGCACGCTGATGCAAGCGGGCAAATTCGACGAGGCGGATGCCGTTGATGAAGAGTTGGAAAAGCTCGTCGAAAGCCACCCGGAACTGGCCGCCCTGGAGCGCCAGGAAGACGAGCGCTCAGCGGCCGCGAGTGCCGCCGGGCAGGCGCAGGAAAACCAAGCCATGGCGGCACAAGGCAAGAAGATGGACCAAGCCATCTGGGGAACCTGGCTGGAGTACCTCAACGCCGTGGAGAAGGAGGCTTATTACACGTTGATCGTCATCGACGAGGCGTTGCGCGGCGACGAGAAGAGCTACTCCCGCGATCGTGCACCGCTTGCTAAGGGTACCGCCAGTCTGGGCCCGCACGGTGTATTGGGAATGCGCTACGACGCCGTAGCGCAAGCGGCCTCGCAACGGACCGCCCAGCCGCAGTCGCAACCGGCGGCGCAGCCCGAGCAACCGAGCCAACCGCAGGACGAGATCAAGGACGCTGCCAAGAAGGGTTGGAAGGCGCTGAAGAAGTTGTTTTAGCGGGACCCCTCGTGGTGTTCAAAAAAGCGCACCGACCGGTGTTGTTGGCTGCCAGCAATGTGACTGTGCGTGACGCGGCAATGGCGTAGAAATGGATCACCGCGGTCCGTTGGACTGAAATGAAAGATGAGGGAGAAGCGGTTGATGTATCGGTTTTTCATACTTTGCGTTCTTGGACTCATGGCTATGGCCATGGCCGATATGACAGGCGCGAGCGATAGTTCCACATCGATGCTCGCAGCGTCAGGTTTTCTGGTGGGCGCAAAAACCGGCGACGACGATGATATCGACGATCTGATCGTTGAGCGTGCCAGGAAACGCGCTACCGACCGCGCGCGGTCGGAGAGCAGCGGCGGGGGTGCCAGGGAGACCGAAGACGATCTTTATGTCGGCAACAAACCCAAGCCGGATGCCAAGGCGGCTAGGGACATTGCCCCGTCGGCGAAGCCGGCGTCCATGAAACGCATCAGTTGCGGGACCCACTGGACCGATTGGGCCGACAAGAAAAATCCCCAGACCAATCCCTGTCCCGCCAACTGCGAACCGGGTGAAATGCTGCTTGAGAAGAGCCATCCACAGGGTGAGACCGTGGTGGTGGCCAGGCAGTATCAATGCAATCGCGTACTCAGCGCACAGACAATCAGCAGCGGGCCGCGCATGCCCGTCAAGGCCGTCGGCACCCTGACGCCTGACAGCGGAGGTTGGGGTGATTCGGTGCGCGTCAGCGGCGAGAAGTTCGCTAGCGTGGAGAGCGTGCGGGTGTACTGGTATCCCAACGATGATGACACTCAACCCGCTGTCATGCAGCAGACCGCCACGATCCACAGGCGGCATGGAGCCAACGCGATCGACATCCAGTTGCCGAGCGATCCTGCCAAGTCGGGATGGTCGGGCGAGATCAAGGGTGGAGTGGTGCGGGTGTATCTATTTTTACCCAAAAACGTGGAACCGCTGCTGGCGGGTAGATACAGCGTGCAACCTCAGCAACTGGGCAACGTTGCGCGCGAAAAGACGCTTGCCGAAGGGAGCATCGCGGTTACTACGTCGCCGTTGCAGATGACCGGTAAAAGACTCCTGCGCCTGAGTGCAGGAGCCAATCGCGAACTCACATCACCGCCGACCGCACTGACCACGCTGCCCTTGCGAATGACCGGTAAGCGGCTCGCGACCCTGGGGACTTCGCCCCGCGAGGAACTCGAACTGCCTCCCCTCTCGCTTACGACGCCAGCGCTGCAGATGGCGGGTCAACGATTGCGATCCCGGCCGGTATTGCCGAAAGCCTTGAGTGGCCGCATTGGCCTCACGCCACAACCCCCGCGCTGATGCATTTAACGGCGCGGAACCGACTAGTTCGAATCACGGAAAGAGGGAATCACACCATGAACGGTAGAACAAAAATCATCACATCTCTTTTGTTAACGGCCTGGACGCCGTTAGGCGTCGCAGCTCAAACCGTGAATTTTACGGTTCCTCTCCAGGTATCCGGACTGCAGGAGTCGATTCAGAACCTTATTGTGGGGTGCAAGATTCAGCAGCCCGACGGCACAGCGGTGGGGTGGAACGAGGAAACCGTATCGGTCGACACCGCAACCGGCAGGCCGACCAAGGAGAGTGTCGTGATTCATGTGCAAAGTGAGCCGAACAAAGGGCAGTCCGCCACGAAATGGGAGTGCAGCATGTACATCTATTCCGGCACTGGGATAAATCAGGACGGCAGTCCGAGTCTGTTCGGCCCCAAGTTACCTAGTAACAATGCCGACGAAGCTTTACGACCCGCGCCGGGTACCGCGTTGGTGGAAAGGGTTTCGGGTGAACTCCCCGCACCGTCGGTGCCAACGCGCAACATACCGCGGTGAGGAATGAATGATGCAGAACACGACGTTACTCAGGGCTTGCGCATTCCTGTGGTGCGCGGTGTCTGCGTTCCTCTCCTCCTACGCCGTGGCAACCGAACGGGGCTTGTCCGTCGATGACTCGGGTGCGCCACCCGGGACGCCAGCGCCTCACATTGCGCCGCCGGGCGGGGTGAGCGTGCCCAGGCCGTTGGTCACGAACAGGACGCCGGTGACCGGCGTTGCACCGCTGCCGGACGTGGTGCCGCAGCGCGAGGTGCAGCCGGGCGAGGTGCAGCCGGGCGAGGAGACACCGCAGGTAGAGGAGCAGACCCTGGGTGTAGGGGGATTGCGCCCGCCACGGGGTGGTTTGGCGAAGGATGGTGGTACCGGTGGTAGCGACTCCGGAGGCAGCGGTGGTTCAAGTGGCGGTGGATCGGGCGGTGGATCGGGCGGTGGTCAGGGCGGGGGCGGTGACGACGAAGGTGCCGGCGGTATCGATACCCTGATCGTCGAGCGCCGCACGGTCCCAGGCGCCGATGCGCCAGGCATTGCGCAGGAGGGAATACCCGGCGCACCTTCGGTGCCTGGTCCGATTTCATCAAACAATCGCACTATCGGTGGCGGAAGCGTCTCGGAAACAGAGGATGACCTTTGGGTGGGACGCAAACGCCCGCAGGGTCAGATTGGGATGCCCGATTCGCCGGCACTCGGCAAAGCGCTCGGCGATCAGTCCCTGCGGCCCAGCGATCAAATTGGTGCAGGTAATACTCCCGGCGCCTCCCGGTTGACCCGATCGGGTGATGGCGGTGCGCTGAAAGAGACCGAAGACGATCCCTATGTGGGAAACAAGTCGAAGCGTGACGCGAGAGCCATGTACGTTCCACTGTCTGCGCCAGCCGCAAAACAACCGCCGCGCCGTAACTGCGGCACTCAATGGATTAACTGGGGCAGCGATCCCACGGTGGGCAATCCCTGTCCCGCGGGTTGCGAGCCGGCGGGCGAGCCTCTGGTACGCAGTCACCAGGCAGGGAAGGATGAGCCGATTAAGTACGCCCTGCGCTATCAGTGTTTCTATAGCGAAGCCACCCAGGCGTCGAAGGCGGCGCGGCTTGTCACAGCGGAACAGGAGACGACCGCCGGGACGGTGGCGCCGGAACGGGGCCCTTGGGGAGCCACCATGCGACTCAAGGGCGCGCGATTTGGCAGCGCGGAGTATGCGCACGTAAGCGGCTATCCCGACGATGATGCCACGCATGAGCCGCTGCTGCGCCTGAACGCGAAACTGGGTGACAGCCTGAGTCCGGATGAGGTTGAGATCACGTTACCCGAGGACCCGGCGAAGTCGGGGGCCAGCAGCAAGTTCGGCGGTGGGGTGTTGCGGATTTATCTGAGTCTGTCCAATACCCGGCAGGCGACGTTGGCGGGGCGCTATCAAGTGGGGAGCGGACTGGTCGCCGCGACCAGGGCGGGGAGCGATACAGGTGGCGTCTCTCTGTTAGGCGGCGGGCGGCAGGGCGAAACCGCGACGACCCAGACAGGTGTTGACGCTGTACCGCGTCAATTCGGGAACGCTGCGGCAGGGGAGCGCGAAGTGTCGATGCGCAACTTGGTATCCGGACCGTCGCTGGTCGCGGTGCAAGCTGAAGATGCCGTCACTGCATACGTTATCTGGAGACCGCTGCCGGGAGCGAGCAATTACCAGGTTCACGCAACCGCCAAAGGGTTCAACCACACCGCTACGGGACCGCAGGTGAGGCAGCCGACATTGGACGGTGCCAATCGGCCAGGATTGCCGAGTTCGATGAACTTTCTCTTATCCGGACTCGCTCCCGGTATAGAACATCACGTGTGGGTCACCGTGCAGTATCCGGACGGCAGGTCCGGTGCGAGCGAATTGCGGACCGTGACCACGAGTGGTCCGCAGAATCCCACGGGCTTCAGGGCTTTCCCCGTCGTCAGACCCCAGATTCCGGGATCGGTTCTGCTGGAATGGCAAGGCAGACTCGGCGCCATTCACTACTTTGTTGAGGGAAGCAATTTACCGCGCACGCAAACGCCGGATACCCGATTCTTCGTTCCCGATATTCGCACCGTGGGCAGGCATGAGTGGACCGTCGTCGCAGTCTATCCCGGCGGTATTTTCAACTATCGTGATGTTCCTCGCGCCTCCGTAATCTGCGCGCTGAGGCTGAGTGATCAGCGGGTTGTTTGTTCCAGCGATCGAAATCGCTAGCGGGAATTCCAGGCGGTGTCAGACTCGAAGAATTCGCCCGTTGGCATCTGTATTCTGGTGTGCGCCTTCGGCGCAGCGGCCCCAAGTGCAAACGCTTTCGCCTCGTCGACCAGCCGCACGGGGATTGCAGAGTGGATCGGTTTCCATGTCGGATCAAACCATCATAAGGAACGCTAGTATGCGCACTGGTATCCCGGGTGTTCTGGTCAAGGTCTGTGGCGCCGCGCTGCTGATGCCTGCGTTGCTGTGGGCAAGCTCAGCGCGCGATCTGGTCGCGTGGCTCGATCTTCCAGCCGACTGGTCACGCAGCGTTGAGAACAATGTGGTGGTTGCGGTGCCCGGCGATCTTGCACCCGGCAATTCGCTGCTGTTCCTTATTGAACCACCGGTACCCGAAGGGGGGGCACTGGAATCGGATTACGAAAAAGCGCTCGTCGATCTCGGTCCGTGGACACCCGTTCATCAACCCATACAACAATCACTGCCAAATGGATGGGGGTTTCGCCAAGGCGTAGGTGTAACGCAACTGGAGGGCACGACCTATACCGCACTGACCGCTGTCGCGCGTTTAGGCTCGTTGCGTGCGCGTTTCTGGGTGCTGGCGGACAGCGATGATACCTACAATCGCTACGAGTCCATTTTTGTCAACGCCATCGGCAGCGTGCAGGACTTCACGCATCCGGTGAGTGCGTCCACGGCGCCGTCCGTCAGTGCACCGGTCAAGGCGCCGCCGATCAAATCTCACCAACTCGATCCAGAGTTCGGCAAGGGCCTGTCGGGGGTCTACGTCGGGGTAGAACGCGGCCTCTCCGCCAGCGCGGGTGTCGGCAGCGGACAGCAGCAGATCTTCAATCCGTCCACGGGACGTTACGAGACCTCCAACCTGGGTACGGCGCCGCAGGTACAGACACAGATCAGCGACTATCTGGAGGTCGATGTCTTCTATCCCGACGGCACCTATCGCCGCCGATTGCCGGTGCGGGGAATTGCATCGGATTTCAGTTGGGAGCGCCAGCAGCAACGGATTCTGTGGGGAACCTGGCGGCGCGAGGGCAGGCGTGTCATCGTGCAACGCGGCTCCTACACGACGACCTATACTATCGAAAACGATCACACCCTGATCTCGGATCGCGGACGCCCGTGGATGAAGATCTCACCGCACAGCGGTAAGCGGTTCCAAGGCACCTATGCACGTGCTGATTATCGCGATGCCTCTGCACCGCGCCTGGTGTTGCGCGCCGATGGCAGTTACGAAGATCGTGGCGATATCATGCGCATGATCGGCTCGGGATGGAATCTGGTGGTGCCGGATGGCGGTGTGATGTTATCGCGCTGGAGCGAGGCCGAGGCGCGCCGCGCCATGGCGGGTGGCAGCGGTACCTACACTTATGAGAATTTCACCCTCACGCTGCGCGATCGTGATGGACGCATGTGGCAGACCAGCGCGTATGTGCCACCGGGTGAGACCCTTCCGGGACCGGCTCGTCTGGTGGTCAACGGGCGTGCCCTGGTAAGGGAGTAGCCGGGCGCGGCGCTTGAATGCACTGCGCTTGCGAGCCGGTCCGGCCAAGCGAGTTATGGAGTGTCGCACGCCCCCGATGCGATTCGGATCCAACACGCTATATCCGCACCATCCTTTGGAGCGTTTGCCGCGAATACAGAATCGACGGACAACATCGACAGACCGCCGTCGGGAAGCGGTGATTGGTGGAACAATACCCGCGTTGGAAAAGCTCGCCGGCACCTCGGTTCACCACTTGGAGTTCACCGATTGTCAGCTCGGCCTGGAGTTGGTTCCTGAATAGCAACACGACCTCGCCGATGCACCGAGAGGTCGTGTTTTAAGTTCAAAACCACCACAGGTGATGCCGCATCAATTGAGCGTGGTGCTCACCTCCATGGAATAGCCGCTCTCCATCGCATCCGTGTCGTAAGCCGTTACCGCAAAGTAGTAGGTGCCGTTGGTGAGATTGTCGACGGTGTAGCTGGTAATGCTGGCGTTGTCCACCGTGATTGTCTGCGTGTAACTGCCAGAGGCAGTGCCGTAGTGAATTTTGTAGCCGTCGAGGTTGGTCAACGGTGAGCCATCGGCGCGCGTGGTGGGTGGATCCCAGGTGACCTCCACCGAACGCGAGCTGTTGACCACGATGGTGACGGTCGTGGAACGGGTGGTGCTGCCACCGGTACCTGTGCAGACCAGCGTAAAGGTGCTGTCGCTGGTCAGCGAACCAATGGTTTCGTTACCCGAGGTTCCTTTGCCGCCCGACCATGCGCCGGATGCGGAACAACTGGTGGCGTTGGACGAGGACCATGTCAATGTTGACGATCCACCGGATTGCACCGAGGTGGGATTGGCGCTCAATGTTACCGTTGGTGCAGCCGCCACGGTTACCGTTCGGCTGCTGCTGTTGCTGCCGCCTGGGCCGGAGCAGCTCAGCGTAAAGGTGCTGGTGCTGTTGATGGGCCCCACCGACTGACTGCCCGACGTTGCCTTGCTTCCCGACCACGCGTTGGAAGCGCTGCAGCTGGTGGCGTTGGTGGTGGACCAGGTCAAGGTCGCGTTACTGCCGGCCGCCAATGTCGTCGGGCTTGCCGACAAGGTGATCGTGGGAGCAGGCGGTGCCTGCACCGTAAGCGATACGGTGCGGTTCACACTGCCACCGATACCCGTACAGGTGAGTGTATAGCTGGCGTCGCTGGTGAGCGGCCCCACGGTTTCGGCGCCGGAAGCGCCCTTGGTGCCACTCCAATCACCCGCGGCGCTGCAGGAGGTCGCATTACTCGACGACCAACTCAACACCGAGGTGCCATTGTAGGCCACGGAGGTTGGATTGCCGCTCAGGCTGAGCGTGGGCGCAGGCGGGGGCGCAACGGCCACGGTCACCGAACGCGTGATGCTGCCACCGGCGCCGGTGCAGCTCAGGGTAAACGTGCGATCGCTGGTCAGGGCGCTGAAGCTCTGGTTGCCGCTGGCACTCTTTGACCCGGACCAGGCGCCGAATGCGGTGCAGCTGGTCACATTGCTCGACGTCCAACTGACGCTGGTGCTGCCCTGATACGCGACAGACGTGGGATTGGCCGAGAGCGAGAGTGTTGGCGATGCGGGTGGTGGGGCGCCGACATCGATCGTCGCGGAGCGGCTGATCTGGCCGCCGGCACCGGTGCAGGTAAGCGTGAATGTGCTATCGGCAGTCAGCGGTCCAACCGATGCACTACCCGATGTATTCTTCGAACCCGACCAGGCACCGGATGCGGTGCAGCCGGAAGCATTGCTGGTGGACCATGTCAGTGAAGAATTTGCACCGAAGGCAACAGTCGCCGGGTTGGCGCTGAGGGTGAGTGTCGGGGTTGCGGGCACCACGACGGTTACGGTGATGGACTCGCTGGTGGTACCCCCGTCGCCGGTGCAGGTCAAAGTGTAGGTGCTGTCGCTGCTGATCGACGTGATGGATTCGCTGCCGGAGGTTGCTTTGCTGCCCGACCAGTTGCCGGTTGCACTGCAGCTGGTTGAGTTGACGCTGCTCCAACTCAGGGTGGTGGAGCCATTGGGGGCGACAGACGCGGGTGCCGCCGCAAATGTCACTTCCGGCGCCGCCAGGGGTGCACCGACAGCGGATGCCTGCCCGCCGCTGCTGACTTCCTGATCGCCGATCTCCAGGCATGCAGTCAGGAGTGTCGCACTCAACGCTATTGTCGCAAGACGCACAAGAAGGGCGGCACTCTTTGCTAAAACTGCTGTCACGTTTGCAACCTCTCATAAGATCGTTGAATGCGTGACGATCATCCGTTTCCGTCGGTTGCAAACGTATAGAGATAAACTTCATTCAATTGTGGGTGACGTCACACTCGCGTCGCGATGGCGGAAACGGCACCATTTTTCGATTGGTTATGTGGGTGCGCTCACACGACCAGTGTGATCATGCCGGCATTTTCCGATGCGTGATTTCCGTTAAGCGAAAATTTCGATGGAACTCAAGAGAAGGGGCTTTGATAGATACGGCGCAGTTCCAGTTGCGAGGCTGATAGCTTGCGCGAAGGAGTCGCTAAAGAATTAGTGCGAGACGACAGCAACGGTCACTTGAGCACAAAATATGCGCGACACGAAGAGAGTGAAATGTGCCCGGATACGCAAAGCAGGTGTGATGGTGTCGCTTGATCTGAACCGGAATTTCTGATGGCCAAAAAGGGCTTTCCGGTACGTGCAAAGATTCACTCCAGATGCGAGCGCCCCGCCCAGTCGCGTGCAAACTGGTATGCCGTGCGCCCGCTGCGCGAGCCTCGTGCGAGCGCCCACTGTAGCGCGGCGTGACCGATTTCGCGCGTGTCGAACGTGTCCACTCCGTGCTGTTGCAGCCAGTAGTGGACGATATCGAGAAACTCTTCCTGGCGGAAAGGATAGAAAGAGATCCACAACCCAAAGCGGTCGGAGAGCGATATTTTTTCCTCCACCGCTTCGCCGTGATGAATCTCGCCACCGATGTTGCGGGCCTCGAGGTTTTCATCGAAGTATTCGGGCAACAGATGGCGGCGATTCGATGTGGCATAGATCAGAAGGTTGTTGGGAGCGGCGCTGATCGAACCGTCCAGCAGTGCCTTGAGCGCCTTATAGCTGGGGTCTTCGGCTTCGAAGGAGAGATCGTCGCAGAACAGCATGAACCGTTCGGGACGATCCCAGACCAGGTCGACAATGTCGGGCAGGTCGAGGAGATCGTGCTTGTCGACCTCGATCAGGCGCAGCCCCTGTGTCGCGTATTCGTTGAGCAGAGCTTTGATCAGCGATGACTTTCCTGTCCCGCGCGACCCCCACAGCAGCACGTTGTTGGCGGGTCTGGTTTGCACGAACTGCCGGGTGTTGCGTTGGATCCGATCTTTCTGGCGATCGATACACAACAAATCCTGAAGCCTCAAGGTGTGCGGATGACGCACGCCTTCAAGCCATCCGCGTCCCTGGCGTCGGCGCCACCGAAAGGCGACATGCTCTTCCCAGGCGACGGACTGCGGAACATGGGGCAGCAGGTGCTCGACCCGTTCCAGCAGCGCTGTTGCCGTCTCCACCACGTTGACCAACGCGTCGTGATTTGTCGCCGGTTTATCGCTCATTGGGGTGATTGTTCCTCCTGCCTGTACGCGTTCACTGCCGGGTCATGCCTCAGCGATTATCCCTCCAACCGTTTGTACTTGATACGGTGCGGTTGTGCGGCCTCCGCGCCCAAACGCTTGATACGGTCCTCTTCGTAGTCCGTGTAGTTGCCCTGGAAGAACGTTACCTGACTCTCGCCCTCGAAGGCCAGAAGGTGTGTGGCGATACGATCGAGGAACCATCGATCATGCGAGATCACCATGACGCAGCCGGGAAAGGCCAGGATGGCGTCCTCCAGGGCGCGCAGTGTCTCGA
The DNA here is from genome assembly GCA_008501635.1 of Pseudomonadota bacterium. Classification (NCBI taxonomy): domain Bacteria; kingdom Pseudomonadati; phylum Pseudomonadota; species Pseudomonadota bacterium. The sequence goes on along the minus strand of QQUJ01000030.1, from coordinate 112,566 downwards.
CATCAAGGTCGTTGGTGGGTTCGTCGAGGAGCAACACGTTGCCGCCGCTGCGCAGCAGCTTGGCCAGGTGCACGCGGTTGCGTTCGCCGCCTGAGAGATCGCCGACGCGCTTCTGCTGATCGGTGCCCTTGAAGTTGAAGCGTCCCACGTACCCGCGCGACTGAATCTGATAGTTGTTGACGTTGATGATGTCCTGTCCGTCGGAGATCTCCTCCCAAACGGTCTTCTTCGCATCCAGGGCATCGCGCGATTGATCGACGTAGGCGATCTGTACCGTGTCGCCCACGCGTAGAGCACCCTTGTCAGCCTGTTCCTGCCCGGTGATCAGCCGGAAGAGCGTGGATTTACCGGCGCCATTGGGACCGATGATGCCGATAATTGCTCCTCTGGGTACCGAAAAGCTGAGGTTGTCGTAGAGCACACGATTGCCGTAGGCCTTGCCCAGACCCTCGGCTTCGATGACCAGGTCGCCAAGACGTTGACCGGGCAGGATGTAGATCTCCTGGGTTTCGTTGCGCTTCTGGAACTCTTGTGACGCCAGCTCTTCATAACGTTGAAGACGTGCCTTGCTCTTGGCATGTCGGCCCTTGGGGTTGGAGCGTACCCAATCCAGTTCGTTCTTCATGGTGCGGGTGTGGGCGCTCTGCTGTTTCTCCTCCATCTCCAGACGCTGCTCCTTTTGCTCCAGCCAGGAGGAGTAGTTGCCTTCCCAGGGGATGCCGTAGCCGCGGTCGAGTTCGAGAATCCAGCCTGCTACGTTGTCGAGGAAGTAGCGATCGTGGGTCACGGCCACCACCGTGCCCGGGAATTCGGCCAGAAACCGCTCCAACCAGGCCACCGATTCCGCATCCAGGTGGTTGGTCGGTTCGTCGAGCAACAGCATGTCCGGCGCCGAAAGCAGCAGACGGCAGAGTGCAACGCGGCGACGTTCGCCGCCGGAGAGCCTGGTGACATCGGCATCCCACGGCGGGAGACGCAACGCATCCGCCGCAATCTCCAGCTTGCGTTCCAGATTGTGGCCATCGGCCGTCTGAATCAGGTTTTCCGACCCGGCCTGTTCCTTGGCCAGCGCGTCGAAGTCTGCATCAGGGTCGGCGTATGCGGCATACACCTCATCCAGACGCTGCAGCGCGCCCTTTACCTCGGCGACCGCCTCTTCGACATTGCCGCGTACGTCTTTGGTGGGATCGAGCTGGGGCTCCTGGGGGAGGTAGCCGACGCGCAGCCCCGGTTGCGGCCGCGCTTCGCCGAGTATGTCGGTATCGATCCCCGCCATGATCCGCAACAGGGTCGACTTGCCCGAACCGTTGAGACCCAGTACGCCGATCTTGGCGCCCGGGAAAAACGAGAGGGAAATGTCTTTGAGGATTTCACGTTTGGGGGGCACCACCTTGCCGACGCGGCTCATGGTGTAGACGTATTGCGCCATGGTTGATGTGTTCCTTTGAGAAAATCGGGAAAGGGGCAAATTATCCTGAAATGTCCGACGATCGCGAGCTGCGGAGCGATCGGGAGAGGTATTGGCCAAATACCAAATAGGGGCGTTATGATAGGCCACGTTTGGGCCATGTCGATAGTGGATACCACCGATTCAGAGGTTTCAGGACAACCTGGCGGCGGCCTCTGACCCAACCGACCCGGTAGCAAAAGTAACGTGGTGAGGGAACCCCGAATGTCCGTACAGACCACCCTGTCCGAAGATGGAAGAACCTATACCATCGCCATTGATGGCCGCTTCGATTTCAATCTGCACCAGCAATTCCGCTCCGCCTATGAGCAGGTCGATCCGAAGCAGGTGCATTATCAGATCGACCTCAAGACGACGGAGTACATGGACAGTTCGGCGCTGGGCATGTTGCTGCTGTTGCGCGAGCGGGCCGGCGGGGATAAATCGGATATCGATATCGTCAACTGTCCGCCGGAGATCAGGAACATTCTCACCATTTCCAATTTCAACCAGCTGTTCAAGATCAGCTGAAGTGGAGCGCTGCCGCTGTGCCACCCGCTGCGGAATCAGCGGCGCTGATCCTGATCGTTGATGACGAGGAGAACAACCGGGCGCTGCCGGCCAGCAGCGCTATCGCCCTTCACCATCAACCGCAAGAGGTCGGCGGCGAGATCGTAATGCGCGTCGAGGACAGCGGGAACGGCTTTGATTTTGCTGCGGTCGAACAGCAACTGCGTTCCCCGCGGGACTACCATGGGCGTGGAATCCCCTTGGTGCGCAGTCTGAGCCAGACACTGGACCATCCGGGTCGCGGCAATTGCGCCGAGGCCAGATATCGGTGGTCGTGAACAGCGTTGCGCGGTAAGGTAACCGCCTTTTCACCCTAAGGGTTGGAGAGATGGTCAAGCTACCCACCACAGCCACCTACGCCTCCGCTGCGGATGAATTGCGAACGCTGCGCGATCTGGTGCGCTGGGGAGCGAGCCGTTTTGCCGAGAATGGTCTGCATTTCGGGCACGGTACGGATAACGCACTCGATGAAGCGCTGGCGTTGGCGCTCGCCGGCCTGCATCTCGATCACAGCCTGCCCGCCGACTATGGGAACGCGCGGCTGACACGTGCGGAACGGGCGGCGCTGTTGATGCTTTTTCGCCGCCGCATCGAAGAACGGCTCCCCGCACCCTACATTACGCATCGCGCCTGGTTCGCCGGCCTGGCGTTCTATGTCGATGAAAGGGTGTTGGTGCCGCGCTCGCCCATTGCCGAGTTGATCGAGCATGGATTCGAACCCTGGCTGGAAGGGCGGGAGGTGGCGCGCGTCCTCGATCTTTGTACCGGCAGCGGCTGCATTGCCATCGCCTGCGCCTATGCTTTCGGCGCTGCGCGGGTCGATGCCATCGATATCTCGCCCGATGCCATTGCCGTGGCCGAACACAACATCGCCGAACATGGTGTGGGTGACAGGGTGCGGGCGCTGGTCTCGGACCTCTATCAGGCCGTGGCCGGAGAACGCTACGACCTCATCGTCGCCAATCCGCCCTATGTCGATGCCGCTGACATGGCCGCACTGCCCGCGGAGTTTCAACACGAACCCGCCCTGGGACTTGCTGCGGGCGATGATGGCCTGGGTGTGGTGGTGCGCATCCTACGCGATGCCCCCGATCATTTGGCGCCCGGTGGTATACTGGTCGCCGAAGTCGGCAATAGTGAAGCGGCATTGGTAGAGCGCTTTCCCGATGTGCCCTTTTTGTGGCTGGAATTCGAGCGCGGCGGCCATGGTGTGTTTTTGTTGACCGCCGACCAGGTGAACGAACATCACCGCGCGTTTTGCTGAGGGAGCAGCGCCGCGCGCTCCCGTTGATACACCTCCGAGGCTCTGCATGGATCAATCGCTGGTATTCGATCTCGATCTGATTAGACGCTACGACAAGTCGGGACCACGCTACACCTCCTACCCCACGGCGGTGCAATTTCATGATGGTTTCGGCGAGACGCAGTTCCGCTCCCGGGCAGAGAGGACGAATGATGTAACCCCGAAACCACCGTTGTCGCTCTACTTCCATCTGCCGTTCTGCGACACCGTCTGTTTCTACTGTGCCTGCAATAAAGTGGTGACCAAAGACCGCTCGCTGGCCAGCCCCTATCTGCAACGCTTGCATCGCGAGATCGCCCTGCAGGGCGCACTGTTCGACAACGACCGGTCGGTGGATCAATTGCACTGGGGTGGGGGCACACCCACCTTCATCAGTCACGAGCAGATGCGCGAACTGATGCGCGTGACGGGTGAACACTTCCGGCTGCGTGGTGACGATAGCGGCGAGTACTCGGTGGAGGTCGATCCGCGCGAGGCGGATCGCACCACCATCGCGCTGTTACGCGAGATCGGCTTCAATCGACTCAGCCTCGGCGTGCAGGACTTCGATCCACAGGTACAGAAGGCGGTCAATCGTATTCAGAGCGAGGACGAAACCTGGGCGGTGCTCTCCGCCGCACGCGAGGAAGGCTTCAAATCGGTGAGTCTCGATCTCATCTACGGCCTGCCGCACCAGAACCTGGCGCGCTGGTCGACGACCCTGGACAAGGTGATCGAGCACCGGCCCGACCGCCTTTCGGTATTCAACTACGCGCATCTGCCCGATCTGTTCAAGCCGCAGCGGCGCATCAACGCCGATGAACTGCCCACCCCCGCGGAGAAGCTCGATATCCTGCAGTTGACGGGAGAGCGCCTCGCCAGGGCGGGTTATGTCTATATCGGCATGGACCACTTCGCGCGGCCGGATGACGAGCTGGCGGTGGCCCAGCGCGAGGGGACGCTGTATCGGAACTTTCAAGGGTACTCGACCCATGCCGACTGCGATCTGATCGGCATGGGCGCGACCGCGATCAGTCAGGTCGGCGACTGCTACGCGCAGAACGTCCGCGATCTGGAGGGTTATTATGCCTGTCTGGACGCCGATCGATTGCCGGTGTTCCGCGGCCTGGAACTCAGCGCTGACGATAAATTGCGCCGCGCGGTCATCACCGAGTTGATCTGCCACTTCCATCTCGATTTCGCCGCCGTGGGCACCCGGTACGGAATTTCCTTCGGCGATTATTTCAGCGCCGAGATAGAGGATTGCCGCGCTCTGGAGAAAGATGGGCTGATTGCGCTCAGTGACTCCGGGATCGAAGTTCAACCGGCGGGAAAGTTGCTTATTCGCAATGTCTGCATGGTTTTCGATCGCTACTTGCGCGAAGGCCAGGAGCGACGCTTCTCCAAGGTTATTTAAGGAAAGCGCCCGCGTTGAATCCTTCTGACCCAGCACCCACCCGATAACACGCCATGTCTGGAAACACCCTTGGAAAGCTCTTTACCGTCACCAGTTTTGGTGAGAGTCACGGCCCGGCGATCGGCTGTATCGTCGACGGTTGCCCGCCGGGCCTGGCGTTACGCGAAAGCGATCTGCAGCATGATCTGGATCGACGCAAACCCGGCAAATCACGCCACACCACGCAACGGCGGGAAAGCGACACCGTGCAGATCCTCTCCGGCGTTTTCGAGGGACGCACTACGGGAACGCCCATCGGGTTGATCATCCACAACGAGGATCAACGCTCCAAGGATTATTCCGATATCGCCGACCGCTTTCGCCCGGGTCATGCCGACTACACCTATCAACAGAAGTACGGTTTTCGCGACTATCGCGGCGGTGGGCGATCTTCGGCTCGCGAGACAGCGATGCGCGTGGCGGCCGGAGCGATCGCCAAGAAATTCCTCCACGAGCAGTTCGGGATCACTATCCGCGCCTACCTGGCGGCCCTGGGCCCGCTGAAGGCTGAGCGTCTCGACTGGCAGGCGGTCGAGCACAACCCGTTCTTTTTTCCCGACGCCGATCGGGTGAGCGAACTGGAGGCCTATATGGATGCCCTGCGCAAGGCCGGGGATTCGGTGGGGGCGCGGGTCAATGTGGTCGCCGACGGTGTGCCCCCGGGCTGGGGAGAACCGGTTTTCGATCGCCTCGATGCCGATATCGCCTACGCGATGATGGGGATCAACGCGGCCAAGGCGGTGGAGATCGGGGCCGGATTTGCCAGTGTCGAGCAGAAGGGCAGCGAGCATCGCGATCCGATCACCCCGGCGGGATTTCTCTCCAACAATGCGGGAGGTGTGCTGGGAGGGATTTCGTCCGGGCAGGCGATTACGGCGAGCGTCGCATTCAAGCCGACATCGAGTATCCGCATCCCCGGACAGACCGTCAATGTGGAGGGGACGCCGGTGGAGGTGTCGACCACCGGGCGCCACGACCCCTGCGTCGGTATCCGCGGTGTGCCGATCGTCGAGGCGATGCTGGCGATCGTGCTGATGGATCACTGCCTGCGCCATCGCGGTCAGAACGCGGATGTGCGCTCCGCTACGCCGGTTATCCCAGCGGGACACTGATGACAGCGGTTCTGGGCGCCGCACCCTACTGGCGCCTGTCGGGTTTCTACCTCTGCTACTTCGCGACCCTGGGGGCGTTGATCCCCTACTGGGGTCTTTACCTGCGCCATCAGGGATTCAACGCCGCCGAGATCGGCGAACTGCTGGCCGCGCTCATGGCCACCAAGATTGTCGCCCCCAACGTCTGGGGTTGGATCGCCGATCACACCGGGCGCCGTATGCGGATCGTGCGCCTGGCTTCGCTGGCCGCGCTGATCGCATTCGTCGGTGTGCTGCTCGGTTCGAGCTATTGGTGGCTGGTTGCGGTCATGCTGGCCTTCAGTTTTTTCTGGAACGCCTCGCTGCCTCAGTTTGAAGCGATCACGCTGAGTTATCTCGGCGAGCAGGCCCACCGCTACAGCCGCATCCGGCTCTGGGGATCGGTCGGATTCATTGTGACCGTGGCGAGTATTGGACACTTGCTCGAGCGCTACGAGCCGACCGTCCTGCCGTGGATACTGCTGGGACTCTTTGCGGGGGTATGGCTGTTCAGCCTCTACGTGCCCGAGCGGCTGGCCGACCATAGCCAGCTACCCGCGGTTTCGCTGCGGCGCACACTGGGCAGCACCCCGGTGTTGGCGCTCATCGTCGCGTGCAGCCTGCTGCAGGCCAGCCACGGGCCGTACTACGTCTTCTTCACACTCTATCTGGAGGACAATGGTTACTCGCGCAACGCCATTGGTCAGCTGTGGGCGCTGGGGGTCATTGCCGAGATCATCATTTTTCTGCTCATGCACCGCTGGTTACCGTTGATAGGGCCACGAAGACTGTTGTTGGTGAGTATCGCGCTGGCCGTGGTGCGGTGGCTGCTGATCGGCGGTTTTGCAGACAACCTGGCGGTAATGGTGTTCGCGCAGCTGCTCCACGCAGCGACCTTCGGTACGTTTCATGCGGCGGCCATCGATCTCGTGCATCGCTACTTCTCGGGCCGGTTGCAGGGTAGGGGACAGGCGCTCTACAGCAGTATGAGCTTCGGGGTAGGTGGCGCCCTGGGCAGCCTCTCCGCCGGCTATCTCTGGGAGGGTTTTGCCCCTGCCTGGGCCTATTATGCCGCTGCAGCGATGGCCCTGTTGTCGCTGTTGGTTGCGGTGGCCTGGGTTCGCGAACCCACCCCGGCAACGGCAGGTCGGGTGTAGGGTACCCGGTTCGCACCTACCCGCCATTCTCACATCCAGGTTGTGCCCAGGCGAGTGCTGTGCCTCGCAATCGGTGTCGGATTGTTGCCGATCACCCGGGGGGTTCGGGAGGGCGGAGACTTTGGAACAATAAACAAAGTAAGATCGTCGGAATCTCCCCCGCTCGGGTCAAATGCGCGGCGGGAGACTATTTTTCTGGAAGTAACAACTGATAAATCTTAAGGAGATTCCCGATGCTGGAAACATTGGACCTGAGCAAGATGAGTGTGGACTACCTGATTCCCTGGGGCATCAACATTGCTACCGCGTTGATTGTCTTTGTGGTGGGCCGCTGGATCGCGAGCATAATCGTTCGTGTGATCAAGAACCTGCTCATGAGGGCCAAGATGGATGCCATCCTGGTCAATTTCACCGGGTCGATTCTGAAGACCCTGTTGACGGTGGTCGTGGTAGTTGCAGCCCTCGAGCAGTTGGGGGTCAACACCACTTCACTGATCGCATTGATCGGCGCCGCCGGCATCGCTGTCGGATTGGCCATGAAGGATTCGCTGCAGAATTTCGCCGCTGGTGTAATGCTGATCGTCTTCCGTCCCTTCGCCATGGGGCATTTTGTCGAGGCCGCCGGCACTGCGGGTGTGATCGAGAAGATCAGCATGTTCAGCACTACGATGCGTACCGGCGACAACCGCGAAGTGATCGTACCCAACGGCGCCATCTACGGCGGGACCATCACCAACTTTTCGGCGCGATCGACGCGGCGCATCGACATGGTTTTCGGCATTGGTTACGGCGATGACATCAAGCAGGCCAAGGCCGTCATCCAGCAGATCATCGACGCCGACGAGCGGATCCTGAAGGATCCGCAACCGTTGATCGCGGTGGGTGAATTGGCGGAGAGCAGCGTCAACTTCAACGTGCGCCCGTGGGTCAACAGCGATGACTACTGGGCGGTGCGTTTTGATCTGAACGAGAAGATCAAACTGGCCTTCGACGAGCAGGGAATCTCCATCCCCTTCCCGCAGATGGACGTGCATCTGGATCGGGCCGAAGCCGCTTGAGCTGACACCATGCGTGCGATGATCTTCGAGGGCACCGGGCGGCCGCTGCGATTGGTGGAAAGGCCCGTGCCTGAGCCCGGTCCGGAGCAGGTGCTGCTTCGGGTTCGGGCTTGCGGCGTCTGTCGCACCGACCTGCATATTATCGATGGCGAGCTCACCCAACCGCGGCTCCCGCTGATACTCGGTCACGAGATCGTCGGCAGCGTGGAGCGTGTGGGTTCGGCGGTGACCGGGCTCGACCCCGGGCAGCGCATAGGCGTGCCCTGGCTGGGCGCGACCTGCGGGAAGTGTGCCTACTGTCGGACAGGAAGCGAAAATCTGTGTGAGGTGGCGAGTTTTACCGGCTACCGGATCGACGGTGGCTATGCGGAGTACACGGTGGCCGATCACCGCTACTGTTTTCCGCTCCCCGACGGTTACGATGACGCCCACGCTGCACCGCTGCTGTGCGCGGGTCTGATCGGTTATCGTTCCTACCGAATGGCGGGGGATGCGCGACGCATTGGGCTCTATGGGTTCGGTGCGGCTGCGCACATCATCGCTCAGGTTGCCCTGCATCAGGGGCGCGAGGTCTATGCTTTCACCCGGCCGGGTGACGAAGCGGCGCAGCAATTTGCACGCGAGCTGGGCGTCCAATGGTCGGGCGCTTCGGATAGGGTGCCACCGGTGCCACTGGATGCCGCGATTCTCTTTGCCCCGGTGGGGGCGCTGGTCCCGACGGCTCTCGCCGCTGTGCGCAAAGGGGGGCGTGTGGTGTGCGCTGGAATACACATGAGCCAGATTCCGACCTTCAGCTACTCGCTGTTGTGGGGCGAACGCAGTATCTGCTCGGTGGCGAATCTCACCCGGCAGGATGGTATCGAGTTCATGGCCGCTGCTGCGCAGCAGCGCCTGGTTACCTCTGTCGAGACCTTTCCTTTGGTTGCCGCTAACGAAGCACTGGCGCGATTGAGGTGCGGTGAGGTAAAAGGGGCCGCGGTGTTGACCATGGAGCAGGCGCAAACGTGAGCGGTGATCAGATTTACGTTTTCGTAGTGCTGTTGATCAGTCTCGCGCTCTTTGCCTGGGAACGCTGGCGTTACGACTTCGTGGCCATGGGGGCCATGTTTGCCGTGGTGGCCGGTGGCGTGGTGCCGGCCGGGGTAGCCCTTGAAGGTTTCGGTCATCCGGCGGTGATCACGGTTGCGGCAGTGCTGATCATCAGTCGGGCGCTGCGCAACAGCGGGCTGATCGATCTCATCGCCCGGGTCCTGACGCCGTTCACGAAAAACCAAGGCATGCATATCGCGGCGCTCACCGGTGGCGTTGCCTTCTTTTCGTCGTTCATGAACAATGTCGGGGCGCTGGCGCTGTTGCTGCCGGTCGCCCTGGAGACGGCCAGGGAGAACAAACGCTCTCCCGCGCTGCTGCTCATGCCGCTGGCTTTCGGCAGCATCCTGGGGGGACTGATCACCATGATCGGCACCCCGCCCAATATCATCATCGCCACCTACCGCGCCGAACTGGGCTTCGCCGAGTTCGCCATGTTTGATTTCGCACCCGTGGGACTGGTCGTCACCATCGCCGGAGTATTGTTCATCGCACTCTACGGCTGGCGCCTGATCCCCAGCGATTGCCGCGGTAAAAGGAGCGAGATTCAAGAGCACTTTCAGATCGGCGAGTACATCATCGAGGTACGGGTCAGGGAGGGGAGTGATCTGGTGGGAACACTGCTCTCCAAAGTCGACGAGCTGACCGAGGGGGAAGCGGTCCCCATCGGTATCGTCAGGGGACGCGGTCTGTTTACGCCGGCATCCAGGCACCCCGAGATTCGCGCCGGCGATGTGCTGGTATTGGAGGCCGATGCCGTCGGACTCAAGACAGTAATGGACGATCACGGATTGGAATTGGCCGCCAGTGGCGCCAAGGCGCTGGAGGATGTGGGCGCCGATCGGCTGACGCTGTGCGAGGCGGTGATCAACGCGGAATCATCGCTCGTGGGTCGTGATCTGCGTTATCTGCGACGCAAGATGGGTGGGGGTGTGGAGTTGGTGGCCCTGGCACGCCAGGGGCGTTCGATCCGCCGTCGCCTGCGTGATCAGAAGTTCAAGGCCGGTGACGTGCTGCTGATGCAGGGGGACGAGGATGTCGTCACCGGAATGCATCTCGACCTTGGCCTGATGCCTCTGGCGGAGCGCGATCTGATGCTGCATCACCCAAGACGCGTGTTCCTGGCCTTCCTTATTTTCGCCGCGGCTATCGCCGCGAGTATGGCGGGTTGGATTCATATCGCCTTCGCCTTCGGCGCGGCGATCATGGCCTTTGTGTTTCTGGACATTTTGCCACCGCGCGATCTCTACAAGGAGGTCGATTGGCCGATTATCGTTCTCTTGGGGGGTATGATGGCGGTTGGGCGGGCCATGGATGCGTCCGGCGGCACCCAACTCATCGCCGATGGTTTCGTGGCCATCACCTCCGCACTGCCAGCCTGGTTGACGCTGTTGCCGTTGATGGTGGTGACGATTGCCTTGACCAACGTGATCAACAACGCCGCCACCGCGGTGTTGATGGCCCCCATTGCGGTGGGGATAGCCCAGCGAATGGAGGTGAGCATGGACCCGTTCCTGATGACGGTGGCAGTGGCCGCGTCCTGTGCCTTCCTCACCCCGGTTGGGCACCAGTCCAACACCTTGGTAATGGGCCCGGGGGGTTATCGCTTCTCCGACTATTGGCGCATGGGCTTGCCGCTTACCGGGATCGTGATTGTCACCGCGTTGCCCATGATTCTTCTCTTCTGGCCGCTTTGATCACCCCGTTCGTGCGCTTTAACCGGCCGCCCCCAATTGTGCCAACATGGCATGGGCCGCATTGGAGAGGGTGCGTCGCGGGTGACGAATGACGCCCAGTTCGCGGCTGAGCGTCAGCTGACCGGTATCCAGTACCACCAGATCGGCATCCACCATGATTTCGGGGATGCAACTCCAGCCGAGCCCCACCGAGACCATCATTTTGATGGTCTCCAGAAAGTTGGTGGAGAGCTTTGCCTGGACCGAGATGCCCAGCGGGCCAAAGGCCTGTTCGAGGACATTGCGGGTAAAGGTTCCCTTCTCGGTGAGAATGGCGGGGTAATGGCTGAGCTGTGTGAGATCAAAAGTCTTGAGTTGAGCGAGAGGATGGGTCTTGGCACAGACGATACGCAGCGGATCGTGCCACACGGTGTGCATCCGCAGGTTCTCGTGCAGTTCGGCGGGCAGGGTGACGATCCCCAGTTCGAGTTTGCCGTGCTCGACGTCGTCGCATATCACCTCGGAGGCGCGGAACTGCAGGTCCAAATCCACCGCCGGGTAGCGCGCCATAAATGAACGCAGCACCGGCGGTAGCCGGTGCAGACCGATGTGATGACTGGTGGCGATGGTGAGCCGTCCGGCCACCGTGCCCGACAGGTTGCTCAGCGCGCGGCGGCTGTCCTCCAACTCCTCGAGTATGCGCTGGGCGCGGGGTAGTAACGCCTGTCCCGATTCGGTGAGAGTGATTTGCCGGCCGATGCGATCGAACAGCCGCGTATTGAGTTCGCTCTCCAGCGCGGCGATGCGTTTGCTGATGGCCGGTTGGGTGAGCTGCAGTTGCTGCGCGGCGTCGGAGAATGAGCCGCAGCTGGCGACGGCGACAAAGGTGTCGAGCGCAGCGATATCCATACTGAGTTTCCCCCTTCCCAATCGGTGCAAAATCCAGTCTACGAAATTATTAAAGCCATGAAAAATATGAATTTGTCTCATGAAAAAGATGAATTTGCGTAATGCTGCAGCGCCACGTAAGATGCTGCATTCTCACGCAAACCCGGTGCAAGAAACGATGGCTGGCAAGACCCTGTACGACAAACTGTGGGACGCCCATCTCGTCCGCCAGGAGCAGGACGGGACGGCGTTGATTTACATCGATCGCCACCTGGTTCACGAGGTCACCTCTCCCCAGGCTTTCGAGGGGCTGCGACTGGCAGGCCGCAAGGTGCGCCGACCCGATACGGTGTTGGCGGTGCCCGATCACAATGTGCCGACGACCAATCGCGAGGGCGGTATCACCGATCCGGTTTCACGCCTGCAGGTCGATACCTTGGATACCAACTGTGACGAGTTCGGTGTTACCGAATTTCGCATGGGCGACCTGCGCCAGGGCATCGTACATGTAATGGGGCCGGAGCAGGGCGCGACACTGCCGGGGATGACGGTGGTGTGCGGCGATTCGCACACGGCGACCCATGGCGCTTTTGGCGCCTTGGCCTTCGGGATCGGCACCTCTGAGGTCGAGCATGTGCTCGCCACGCAGACGCTGATACAGAAAAAATCCAAAAGCATGCGGATCAACGTTGCCGGAACCGCCGGTCCGGGCGTGACGGCAAAAGATATCGTGCTGCACATCATTGGCGTCATTGGCACAGCGGGCGGTACCGGCTACACCATCGAATTTGCCGGTGAGGCGATTCGTGCCCTCTCGGTCGAGGGGCGAATGACGGTCTGCAACATGGCTATCGAGGCCGGCGCGCGTGCCGGCATCATCGCTGCCGATCAGAAAACCATCGACTATTTCAAGGGCCGTCCCTATGCGCCGCAGGGCGCAATGTGGGACCGGGCTGTGAGTGCCTGGCAGCATTTGCACAGCGACGAAGATGCGGTATTCGACCACGAGGTGCACATTGCGGGCGCCGATATCGTTCCCCAGGTGACCTGGGGAACCTCGCCGGAGATGGTGTTGCCGGTTACGGCGTCGGTTCCAGATCCCCTGAACGCGCCCGATGCGGTGCGCCGTGAGGGGTGGACGCGTGCCCTGCGGTATATGGGGCTCGCCTCGGGTACGCCGATCACCGCCATTTCGCTCGATAAGGTGTTCATAGGTTCCTGCACCAACTCGCGGATCGAAGATCTGCGGGCGGCAGCCGAGGTGGTGAAGGCCCGTGGCGGCAAGGTCGCTGGCAATGTCAAATTGGCCCTGGTGGTGCCCGGTTCAGGTTTGGTCAAGGAGCAGGCCGAGGCTGAAGGGTTGGATAAAATCTTTACTGCAGCAGGTTTCGAGTGGCGCGAACCGGGCTGTTCCATGTGTCTGGCGATGAATGCCGACCGGCTCGAGCCCGGCGAACGCTGCGCCTCGACGTCGAACCGCAACTTTGAAGGCCGCCAGGGACAGGGTGGACGCACACACCTGGTGAGTCCCGCCATGGCAGCGGCCGCGGCGCTGGCCGGCCATTTCGTGGATATCCGCAAATCGTGAAAGAGAGCCACGTGCAAGGTTGTCAGGAACGCAAAGAACGCCAAGGCCCTTTTCGGTTCATCCTTTGCGGTCTTCGGGCACTTCGCGCCTTTGCGGGAGATAGAGGGGTTTGATACATGCAGAAGTTTGAGAAATTGACGGCTATCGTGGCGCCGCTGGACCGCGCCAACGTCGATACCGATGCCATCATACCCAAACAGTTTCTGAAAATGATCGGGCGTACCGGATTCGGTGCCTATCTGTTTGACGAATGGCGCTACACAGATCATGGCGAGCCAGGAATGGATTGTGTCAATCGCCCGCTCAATCATGACTTCGTGCTCAATCAGGCGCGCTATCAAGGTGCACGCATCCTGTTGGCGCGGGAGAACTTCGGTTGCGGTTCCTCACGCGAGCATGCGCCCTGGGCACTGGCGGATTACGGATTTCGCGTGGTGATCGCACCGAGCTATGCTGATATCTTTTTCAACAACTGCTTCAAGAACGGGTTGCTGCCCATTGTTCTGCCGCCCGAGCAGATCGACCGCCTGTTTGGTGAGGTTGAAGCGCAGCCTGGCTATGAACTCACGGTCGATCTGGCGAATCAGACCCTGACCACACCGGCAGGCGCGACGATTGCGTTCGAAGTCGATCAGTTCCGCAAGCACTGTCTGCTGGAAGGACTGGACGATATCGGTCTCACCTTGCAGAAACTGCAAGATATTGAAGCCTACGAGCAACGGCGTCGGGTTGAGGCGCCATGGTTGTTTCCGGGCAAGCGCGCGTAAACAACCGGTAATTCGGTCTCTCGCTGAGACACCAGGGTCGCCAGCTGGTCCTGATGGGTTTCTTTGCGAACTTCGCGGTTTGGCGAGAGTAGTGGTGTTGATTTAGGAACGAGGAAGGCATGACAAAAAAGATTCTGGTGCTCCCGGGGGACGGGATCGGAGTGGAGATCGTTGCTGAAGCGATCAAGGTGCTTGATTGCCTGCGTAGCGATTTCGGTCTGCAGATCGAGATGGAGCAGGCGCTGGTGGGCGGTGCGGCCTACGATGCCACCGGATCGCCGTTGCCCGAAGAGACGCTGAAGCTGGCAAAGGAGAGTGACTCCCTTTTGCTGGGTGCCGTCGGGGGGCCCAAGTGGGAGCCCCTGGCTTACTCGGTGCGGCCGGAGCGCGGCCTGCTGGGACTGCGCGCGGAGTTGGAACTGTTTGCCAATCTGCGTCCCGCGATTCTCTATCCACAGCTCGCCAGCGCCTCGACACTCAAACCGGAAGTCGTGGCAGGGCTGGATATCATGATTGTGCGTGAGCTGACCGGCGGCATCTACTTCGGGCAGCCACGCGGCGTAAGCCGACGCGACGACGGTCAGCGCGTTGGACTCAATTCGTTGGTTTACAGCGAATCGGAGATCGAACGCATCGGGCGGGTCGCTTTTGGTATTGCGATGAAGCGCGGCAAGCGACTCTGCTCGGTTGATAAAGCCAACGTGCTCGAGTGCACCGAACTGTGGCGTGAGGTGATGATTGAGGTCGGTAAGGATTATCCGGAAGTGGAGCTGAGTCACATCTACGTCGATAACGCTGCCATGCAACTGGTGCGTGCACCCAAGCAATTTGATGTGATGGTGACCACCAATATGTTCGGTGACATTCTTTCGGATTGTGCGGCGATGCTGACCGGATCCATCGGCATGCTGCCGTCAGCCAGTTTGAACGCGCAGAACAGAGGCATGTATGAGCCGATACACGGCTCCGCCCCGGATATTGCAGGAAAGGGTGTCGCCAACCCTCTGGCCACCATTCTTTCCGTGTCGATGATGCTGCGTTACTCATTGGGCGAGAGTGAACTTGCCGGTCGCCTGGAGGCCGCCGTCAGCACTGTGCTCGATCAGAATCTGCGCACACCGGATATCCATGCCGCGGGTATGGTCAAAGTGGGTACCGGCGAGATGGGAGATGCTGTGGTCAAGGCATTGCGCGGTTAGAATCGGAATATTTACCGGGACAACGTTTGAGGATTGGTGCAATGCGTGTGGGTTTGGTTGGATGGCGCGGTATGGTGGGCTCGGTCCTGATGCAGCGCATGCAGGAAGAGCGTGATTTCGATCTTATCGAGCCGGTGTTATTCACCACCTCGCAGTTGGGTGAGGCCGGCCCGGCGATCGGTAAGGATGTACCACCACTGCAGGATGCCAAAAGCATCGCGGCATTGCAGCCTATGGATGTGATCATCACCTGCCAGGGTGGCGATTACACCAAGGAGATCTACCCGCAACTGCGCGGCGCAGGTTGGAAAGGTTATTGGATTGATGCCGCCTCAGCGCTGCGTATGGACGATGACAGCATCATCATTCTCGATCCCGTCAACAGCAAGGTGATCAAGGACGGGCTTGCCAACGGGATAAGAAACTACATCGGTGGCAACTGCACCGTGAGTCTGATGCTGATGGCCATGGGCGGACTATTTGCCGAGGATCTGGTGGAGTGGGTGAGCCCCCATACCTATCAAGCCGCCTCGGGCGCCGGCGCCAAGAATATGCGGGAGCTGATTCAGCAGATGGGCAGTGTCTACGAGATCAGCAAGGATCTGATGGCCGATCCGGCCAGTGCTATTCTCGAATTGGATCGTCGCGTTTCCGATTTCCTGCGCAGCAACGACTATCCCTGCGATAACTTCGGTGTGCCACTTGCCGGCAGCCTGATTCCGTGGATCGATACTCAACTGCCGTCGGGCCAGAGTCGCGAGGAGTGGAAGGCGCAGGTTGAGGCGAACAAGATCATGGGACGCGGCGATCACCCGGTTCCCATCGACGGTATCTGCGTGCGTGTCGGGGCGATGCGCTGTCACTCCCAGGCACTCACCATCAAGCTGAATAAAGAGGTTCCACTGGCTGATGTGGAGCAGCTGCTCGCCAATCACAATGACTGGGTCAAGGTGGTACCGAACGAACGGGCGATCGCGGTGCGTGAACTGACGCCGGCGGCGGTCACCGGCACACTCAGCGTACCGATCGGTCGCCTGCGCAAACTGACCATGGGCAACGATTACCTCACCGCCTTTACCGTCGGTGACCAACTGCTGTGGGGAGCCGCAGAACCTCTGCGTCGCATGTTGCGTATCCTGCTGGAGAATTGAGTCGCGCTGACCCCAACAACCGGTATCGGTGGCGGCCCCGTGGTGGCTCCTGCCGTATCGTGTCGATTCCAACCGTTGCCCGAAGGGCGTGATCGGCCGGATTTCGCGATTCTCACCGCATAGCCGTGCCCCTTCCCGCAACCACTATCCTGGCAGAAGTAGAACATCCCCATGAATGAGGGTGTTCTAAATACCGAAGTTTTGGTAAAAAGGTATTTGTAGAATATAGTTACACGAGTAATATAAAGTGCATTCTCCAATATTGGACCTAACTGTTGCCCCGGTGCAGTGGGTACGATAACAAGGGTTCCGCCTACGTCGCGGGGCTGAAACAGCGTAAGAAAGGGAGTGAACATGTTTCGGAAGCTGTTGTTGGCGTTGGCGTTTCTATTACTGCCCATCGCTGGCGCGCATGCCCTCGGCCTTGGCGGAGTTTCGCTGCAGTCGCGCCTCAATCAGCCCTTGGATGCTGAAATCGAACTCCGTTCGGTCGAACCCGGCGACCTGGAAAAGCTGCAGGTCAGTCTGGCGAGCCGCGAAGAATTCGAACGATCCGGGCTTGATCGCCCCTTTATCCTCGCCAGTTTGGTATTCGAAACCGTACAGCGGGGCGATAAAAACATTATCAAGGTCACCACCAAGGATGCCTTTCGCGAACCGTTCGTAAGTTTCCTGCTGAAAGTTGAGTGGCCCAACGGCCGCTTGCTGCGAGAATACACGCTGCTGCTCGACCCGCCTGTGCTGACCAGGGAAGCCGCTCCCGCGGTTCAAGCGCCCGCGGCGGGGTCTGCGCCACAGATGGCGCCGGTGCAGCCGGCACTGCCGACTTCACCGACTCAGGCGACCCGCACCCCCCGCGCTGCCCCGGCTCCGCGGGTTCTGCCGGTAGGGGGCGATGAATATCGTGTGCGCCGTGGCGACAGTCTGCTCAAGATCACTCGCGATACCTTCTCCGATCCAGGTGTCAGCTCACAGCAGGCGATGCTGGCCTTTCTGCGTGCCAACCGTGAAGCCTTCATCAATGACAACATCAATCTGTTGAAAGAGGGCTATGTGCTGCGGGTGCCGACCGCGCAGGAAGCCCTGAGTGTCGATCAGGCCGAAGCCGTTGCTGAAGTACGGCGGCAGGTCGCGGAATGGCGTACCTACCGTCAGCAGCGCATGGCCGACAGTGGTGGTGCTGCATCCTCGGTCGCCGCCGCCCCGCAGCCGCGGCTCGAGGTGGTTGCACCAAAGAGCGAGGCGGGAGCGGCGGCCTCTGGTGCCGGGGGCACGGAAGACGTCGGCGCTGATACGCAGAGCTTGCAGCGCGATCTGGCATTGGCCACCGAAGCGGCCGAGGCGCGCCGTTTGGAAAACGAGGAATTGCGCGAGCAAGTCACCGGCCTCGAAGAGAAGCTCGCCGAAATGCAGCGTATGGTGACGCTCAAGGTCGACGAGTTGGCTGCCCTGCAGGCGCGGTTGCAAGAGGCGGGTGCCGAAGAGCGGACCGCCACGATGGCGCCCCCCGAGGCTACGCCAACGCCCGTTACCGAAGAGCCACCGAAAGCGGAGATGGCCGGTGACGAGGTTGCACCCAAGGCCGAGACGCCTGCGCCAAGCGACGCCGCACCCGCCGTGGTGACGCCCGGACCCGAACCGGCCATGGCCGAGATGAAAGAGGAGCAGCCTGCGCCTCCCGCGAGCGAACCCGCGCCGCAGGCCTCTATCCAGCCGCCGAAGGTCGAACCCGCCGCAGAGCCTGGCCCCATGGGCTTTATTGACGATCTGCTGGGCAACCTGATGGCCGATCCGGTCATGCTTGGTGGGGTTGGTGGCGGTGTTCTGCTGCTGATTCTGCTGCTCTTTTACGCGGTCGGTCGGCGCAAGGCCGCTGCGGCCGAGGCTTCCGGGTTTTCAGCGGACCTGATGGAAGCGGAGGACGAAGTGGAGTCTTCCAGCATGGACGAGGAGTTGCTCGATGCGGCAGCGGCAATGGAGATTGCCGATTTCGATGAACCGGAAGTCGATGCCGCTGCGGAAGAAGAGAAGAGCGGTGTCGATCAGGTGATCGCCGAAGCGGATGTCTACCTCGCCTATGGTCGCTACCAACAGGCCGAAGAGTTGATCAAGGGGGCGCTCGATGAAAATCCCGGGCGCCTCGATCTGAAGAGCAAACTGCTCGAAGTCTATTTCGCTACCCGCAATCGCAGCGAGTTCGAGGCCGTTGTCGGGGACGTGCACAGCGAACTTCAGGCGGAAGGCGGTTCCGAGTGGGACAAGTTGCAGCTTATGGGACAGGACCTCTGTCCCGGGAATCCGCTGTTTGGTGATCGCGGTGAAGGTGCGGGCGATGCTGAAAGCACACTGCCACCCGGTGCCCTGGACACCGGTATCGATTTCGATCCCTTCGGCGAAGCGGCGAGTGAGGCTGCTGGGGATGAAACCATGGACGAAGACCTGGGCCTGGAGTTGGATGGGGTTGCAGCACCCGAGACAGGCACGGAAGAAGAGATCGCCGCCGCAACTGCCGAAGAGGAGGGTGCGGATTTCCGTTTCGATCTCGATGAAGAGCCGGCGAAGGACGAGGCCGAACTCCCCGCGGTCGAGGGCGAACCTTCGCAGGCGCTGGAATTTGACTCCACCTTGCTGGGAGTCGATCAGGATGACGAGGAGTTGGATCTCTCCTTCGATCTGGAAGAGGCCGCCGACGAGGGTGCCGAGTCGGGTCTCGATCTGGATTTCGGGGGTGCGGAGAGCGAAGGGGTCGACACCGATCTCAGCTCGACGGATTTCGACCTGGAGCTGAACACCATCCAGACCGATACCACGAAACTCGGCACGGAAGAGGCCGCTGAGGCGCCTGAAGCCGAGGAAGAAACCGCTGCCGTCGCGCCAGAGGATGCTTCCATGGCCGAGGACCGTGATTTTTCCATCGAATGGGATATCACCGGCATGGGGCTCGAGGCGCCGGAGGATGAGAGTGAGGCCGACACCAGTGGTGCCCATCTAACCGAACAGCCGGATGATCTGGAATCGACCGCCATACTCGATTTCACCGCGGTCCCGCTCGATGACGATGACGACGGTGAGGCGGATATGGTGGCGACCAAACTCGATCTCGCCAAGGCCTATATCGACATGGGCGATGCGGACGGCGCGAAGAATATTCTCGACGAAGTCGCCAAAGAGGGTAACGACGCCCAGCGCAAGGAAGCCGAGGAGTTGATCGCCAATCTGTCATAAGAAACGGGCAAAGGGGGTTGTGGCGACCGTGGCGACACGGTGCTGACCACAGTTAAAAGGGGGGTCCTGCGACCCTCCTTTCATTTTGGCCGGAAGTGATCCGATAGGGGTGTTGCGGGCGTGAGGATTGCCCTGGGCGTCGAATACGACGGTACCGATTTCAGCGGGTGGCAGACACAGTCCGGTGCGCGCACCGTACAGTACTGTCTCGAGGCGGCGCTGACCCAGGTCGCAGATCACCCGGTTCAGGTGGTCTGCGCCGGGCGTACCGATGCTGGTGTCCATGGTCTCGGGCAGGTTGTACACTTCGACACCGCCGCTCAGCGGGCTGAGCGCTCCTGGGTATTGGGAGCCAACGCGAATCTGCCCGCGGATATCACAGTCCGCTGGGCGTTACCGGTTGCCGATGATTTTCATGCCCGGTTCGGCGCGATCAAACGCCACTACCGCTATGTGATTCTGAATCGCCGGGTGCGGCCGGCGCTGGGGCGCAACCGCATGAGCTGGATTCACGCGCCACTCGATGAAGTCAGGATGCAGGCGGCGTGCCTGCATCTGATGGGTGAACACGATTTCTCCTCTTATCGCGCCGTCGCCTGCCAGGCCAAAAGTCCGTTGCGCACGATTCATGATCTGGGCGTGGCGCGGCACGGTGAACTGGTGGTGATTGACGTCGTGGCGAATGCGTTTTTGCATCACATGGTACGCAACATTGCCGGTGTACTGATTACCATTGGCCGTGGGGAACGGGACAGTGATTGGACTCGTGAAGTGCTGAAGCATCGCGATCGCACCCTGGGTGGGGTAACCGCGCCACCTCAAGGGCTCTATTTCATGGCGGTCGAGTATCCACAGCGCTTCCCGTTACCCGCTCATCAACTGCCATCCCTTCCCTACTGATCGCTGCGTTTTTACGTGTTGGGGTTTTCTGCTACGCTCACCCTCTTTTCGATGATCTGGCTCTGTGCATATTCGAATCAAGATCTGCGGCATTACGCGCCCCGATGATGGCGCTGTTGCCGCCCGCCTGGGTGCCGATGCGATCGGCCTGGTCTTCTATCCGGCGAGCCCGCGCGCCGTGACGGTTGTGCAGGCTCAGGCAGTGGTCGCGGCAATGCCACCCCTGCTCACGGTCGTAGGTCTTTTCGTTGATCCGGAACCCGCTTTCGTTGAGGAGGTGCTTGGCCGGGTGCCGCTGGGTTTGCTGCAGTTTCACGGCGACGAGCGCCCGGAGCAATGCCGGCGCTACCAGCGCCCCTATTTGAAAGCGATACGGATGCGGGACGGCCTGGATCTGCAGCGCGTGATGCGTGATTTCGGTGATGCGGCCGGGGTGTTGCTGGACAGCTATCAACCGGGTATCCCTGGCGGAACCGGAAACCGTTTCGATTGGGAGCGTATACCCCATGAGCGCGCGAAACCCATCGTGCTGGCCGGTGGGCTGACACCTGAGAATATTGAAGAGGCGATTCGCCAGGTCCGTCCCGACGCGGTGGATGTGAGCGGAGGCGTCGAGGCGGCAAAGGGGATCAAGGATCCCGCCAAGCTCGCCGCGTTTATCCGAGGAGTTCGCAATGCAGAATGCCGTTGATTTCGTACCAGGGAGTGAGACCATGCCCGATAGCAGAGGGCATTTTGGCCCCTATGGCGGCCGGTTCGTCGCCGAGACGCTGATGGAGCCACTGGAGGAGCTGCGTGCCGCGTATTTGCGCTTTTGCGAAGATCCGGAGTTTTTGGCCGAGATGGATGACGATTTCGCGCACTATGTCGGCCGCCCTTCGCCGCTCTATCTGGCCGAACGTTTGAGCCGTGAGGTTGGCGGTGCGCGCATCTATCTCAAGCGCGAAGACCTCAATCATACGGGTGCACACAAAGTGAACAATTGCATTGGTCAGGCGTTGCTGGCCCGGCGTATGGGTAAAACCCGGATCATCGCCGAGACCGGCGCCGGCCAACATGGGGTCGCGACCGCTACCGTTGCGGCGCGTCTGGGGCTGGAGTGTGTGGTCTATATGGGTTCAGAAGATATCAAGCGCCAGGCGATCAATGTCTTTCGCATGCGGTTGCTCGGGGCGCAAGTGGTTGCCGTGGAATCGGGGTCGAAGACGCTCAAGGATGCTCTTAACGAGGCGATGCGCGACTGGGTATCCAACGTGGACAACACCTTTTACATCATCGGGACCGTGGCCGGACCTCACCCCTACCCGATGATGGTGCGCGATTTTCAGGCGGTGATCGGGCGCGAGGCGCGAGCGCAGATCCAGGAACGCGAGGGTCGTCTTCCCGATGCGCTGGTAGCGTGCGTGGGAGGCGGCTCGAACGCCATCGGTCTGTTCCATCCCTTTCTGGATGACGAAGACGTCGATCTCTATGGTGTAGAAGCCGCCGGCGACGGTCTGGCAAGCGGTCATCATGCCGCGCCGCTCTGCGCCGGTAAGCCGGGCGTACTGCATGGCAATCGCACTTACCTGATGGAGGATGCCGACGGGCAGATCATCGAAACCCATTCGATATCCGCCGGTCTCGACTACCCCGGTGTGGGACCGGAGCACGCCTGGTTGAAGGACAGCGGGCGCGCCAACTACGTCGCAGCGACCGACGACGAGGCACTCAACGCCTTTCATCGTCTGACACGAACCGAAGGGATCATGCCGGCGCTGGAGTCCAGTCATGCCTTGGCCTATGCGGAGAAACTGGCTGCTGAGTTGGGGCGTGAAAAGCTCATCATCGTCAATCTTTCCGGGCGCGGCGATAAGGACATCCATACCGTGGCCGCGCTCGAGGGTATCGAGATATGAGCCGTATCGAAACACGCTTCCAGGCACTGCGCGAAGAACATCGGGCTGCCCTGGTGACCTTTATCACGGCGGGCGATCCCAACCCTCAGGTGACGGTGCCGCTGATGCATGCGCTGGTGGCGGCGGGAGCGGACATGATCGAGCTGGGGGTTCCCTTCTCCGATCCCATGGCTGATGGTCCGGTAATACAGCGTGCCAGCCAGCGCGCCCTGGCGCATCATGTCAGCTTGCGTCAGGTGCTCGGAATGGCGCGCGAGTTCCGTACTCGAGATACCGAGACACCGGTGATCGTGATGGGTTACCTGAATCCCATCGAAGTACTGGGCTACAGAGTCTTCGCTCGAGAGGCGGCGGCGGCGGGAGTGGATGGTGCGATCACCGTCGATATGCCACCCGAAGAGGCGGGAGAGTTTGGACCCGCCCTCAAGGACCACGGTGTCGATCCCATCTATCTGGTTGCGCCGAACAGCAGCGATGCCCGTATCCGCACCATCAGCGCCGCAGGTTGTGGCTTTCTCTACTACGTCTCGCTCAAGGGGGTCACCGGCGCAGCCAAACTGGATGCCCGGTCGGTCGCTGAGGCAGTGCAGCGGATTCGCACCCATACCGATCTCCCGGTTGGCGTCGGCTTCGGAATCACGGACGCAGAATCCGCTGCAGCCATTGGCGCAGTCGCCGATGCGGTGATCGTCGGCAGTGCGCTGGTGCGACTGGTGGAGTCGCAGGGCGAGGATACGCAGCGGCTGATCCAGTCCATCGCCGCGCTGGTGGGCGAGATGCGCAAGGCCTTGCCGCGGCGCGGCGCTGCGGCAGGGAACGAGTGAATCGCTCAGGGGACTGACCTATAATGCCAGGCGGGGTGGCCCGTCGGCCGGAAAACCAAACAAGGCCAATAAAGAATGAGCTGGTTTGAAAAGTTGATGCCAAGTCGGATCCGCACCGAGGCGAGCGGTCAGAAGCGCGCGGTGCCGGAAGGGTTGTGGACCAAGTGCGAGGCCTGCAGTGCGATCCTCTACCGGCCCGAGCTTGAACGCAATCTCGAAGTCTGTCCCAAGTGCGCCCACCACATGCGTATCGGCGCGCGTAAACGTCTCGATGGATTTCTCGATGCCGAACCGCGCGATGAGATCGGCGAAGAGCTGGAACCGGTCGATATCCTCAGGTTTCGCGATAGCAAAAAGTACCGTGATCGCCTGATTCAGGCGCAGAAGAGTACCGGAGAGAACGATGCTCTCATTGTGCTGAAGGGCGCGTTGAAGGGGCAGCCGGTGGTTGCGGCAGCCTTCGAATTCAGTTTCATGGGCGGTTCCATGGGCTCAGTGGTGGGCGAGCGTTTTGTGCGTGGGGCGCATCAGGCGCTCGAGGAGAATATTCCGCTGATCTGTTTCTCCGCCAGTGGGGGCGCACGCATGCAGGAGGCGCTCTTTTCACTGATGCAGATGAGCAAAACCAGCGCGGCGTTGGCGCGGCTTGCGGAAAAGGGCGTCCCCTTCATCTCGGTGCTGACCGATCCCACGACCGGAGGCGTCTCGGCCAGCCTGGCCATGCTGGGTGATGTCAACATCGCCGAACCCGGTGCGCTGATCGGTTTTGCGGGACCGCGTGTGATTCAGCAGACGGTGCGCGAAACTCTGCCCGAGGGTTTCCAGCGCAGCGAGTTTCTGTTGGAGCACGGCGCCATCGACATGATCGTCGATCGGCGCGATCTGCGTGATCGTATCGCCAACCTGCTCTCGATTCTTACCAAGCAACCCGTCAACTAGGATCTCCCGCCAGGATCCGGCGGCTGCGCGCGAGGCTTTTCGCCGCTATGCGATTCTCTCATCTGCAGCAATGGCTCGAGTGGCTGGAGAGCGGCAGTGCCGCGCGCATCGAGTTGGGCCTGGAGCGCGTCCGGGAGGTGTTTGGCAGACTCGGTCACGGCGCGCCCGAGTGGCCTGTCATCACCGTTGCCGGCACCAACGGCAAAGGATCCTGCGTCGCGATGTTGGAGGCGGTACTGCGGTCCGCCGGATATCGCGTAGCCGCCTATACCTCGCCCCACCTGATCCGCTACAACGAGCGTGTGCGTGTCGCGGCGATGGATGTGCAAGACGCTGTGCTGTGCAGTGCGTTCGAGCGCGTCGACAAGGCCCGTGGCGAGGTTCCGCTGACCTACTTTGAGTTCGGCACCCTGGCCGCCATTGACCACTTCATGACCGCCAGGCCCGATGTGGTGATTCTGGAAGTGGGGCTGGGGGGGCGCCTCGACGCCTGCAATATCCTCGATGCCGATGTGGCGTTGGTGACGCGCATCGGACTTGACCACCAGCAATGGCTTGGGCCGGATCGGGAAACCATTGGTCGCGAGAAGGCCGGTATCTTCCGCGCCGGCAAGCCCGCGGTGTGCGGTGATCCGGAGCCCCCGGCGAGCATCGCTGCCGAGGCTCAGCGCCTCGGTGCTCCGTTGTATCAAATGGGCACAGCGTTTCACCTGCGCTCCGCGCCCCCCGGGTGGGAGTGGTGGTGTGCGGCGCGGCGGCGCACGGCGCTGCCGCTGCCATCCCTCCCGGGGATGCATCAGATCCACAATGCCGCCGCGGTACTGATGGTGTTGGAGTTGTTGAACGAACGCCTTCCGGTGGGGCAGGGTGCGATACGGCGGGGGTTGATGGAGGCCCATGTTGCCGGGCGGTGCCAAGTGCTGCCGGGGCCGGTGGAGACCATCCTCGACGTCGCCCACAATCCCCAGGCGGCGGCTGCCCTGGCGGATTTTCTGGAACGACGACCCTGCGCCGGCAACACTCATGCCGTGCTGGGAATGCTCGAAGACAAGGAGACCGCGGGATTCGTGTCAGCACTGCGTGATCGGGTCACGGCATGGTATGTGGGCGGCATCGCGGCGCCGCGCGGGCTTTCGGGCAGGGCGTTGGCGGCGCGCTTAGAGGCAGTGGGCCTGGTACCCAAAGCGGTCGAGGCGGATGTCGCCGCGGCCTGTGACGCCGCCACTGCAGCGGCTCAACCCGGGGATCGCATCGTGGTGTGCGGTTCATTTTTTAGCGTCGCCGCTATCCTCTCGAGATCCGTATAATAGAAGCGGGTCCGCACAGCTGTAGCGACAGGGGAGCGTGTATAGATCGCCATGGATGATCGAATTCGACAGCGTCTGGTCGGGGCAACCGTCCTCGTGGCTCTGGGCGTCATTTTTCTGCCGATGCTCTTCGATACACCCAATCGCGGTTGGTTGGGGGAAGATCGACCATTGATCCCCGCACCGCTCCAGGAGCTGCAGAACCTTGCCGAATCAGCCAGGATGGCCGCGCCTCCAGTGGTCACGGAACCGGAGCAGTCGGATCGCTCGTCATCCACAAACCAGCCAGAGCGGAGTGAGGTGCGCGATCCTCCGGCCCGGGTCGCCGATCTACCCGCGCCCAGTCGCTCTCCGCGCGCCTTGTCTCCCGACCCGCAGCTCGCCACCTGGGCGGTACAGGTGGGTAGTTTTTCCAGCGAGGAGAACGCCACTCGATTGCGCGACAAATTGCGCAAACTCGGTTTCCGCGCTTATACAGAGGAGCATGAAGAGGACGGCAAACAGGCTACTCGCGTCAGGGTGGGGCCCGAGCTGGATGAAGAGCGCGCCAAAAAGCTTCTTGAAAAGTTGAAGGCGAAGGCCAGGATCGAAGGTATTGTGGTCAGGCATCGCTGATCGGTCGGACAATTGAGCTGCAAACCGTGTTCGCGGAAGACCTCTCTGCTAGAATGCCCGCCATGCTGAACGGCACTCCCAGTCCCGATCTCAGAGACACTCACCCCTTACTCAGCATCTGCCGATAATCCATGACGTGGGTCGATATTGCCATTCTGGCCATCATTGCCATTTCCGCTGTTGTCAGCCTATTGCGGGGGTTCGTTCGCGAGGCGCTGTCGCTGGCCTCCTGGATCCTGGCCTTCTGGATCAGTTTCGCTTTCTCCGCCGCGCTGGCCGTCCATTTCGCCGCCTGGATCTCGGTGCCTTCGCTGCAGCTGGCAGCTGCCTTTGCGCTGCTGTTTCTCGTCACATTGGCGCTTGGGGCCTGGTTCAACTATCTGGTCTACAAGATAGTTCAGAAGACCGGACTCAGCGGTACCGACCGGATCATCGGCGTCGCCTTCGGAGCGGCGCGCGGGGTTCTGGTGGTTGTGGTGCTGGTGTTACTGGCGGGACTGACGCCCCTGCCTGGCGACCCGTGGTGGGACCAGTCGCGCCTGTTGGGTTCGTTCGAGAAGATGGCGGTATGGGTGCGCGGTTATCTGCCGGCAGATATTGCCGGGAACGTGGTGTTTTGACAGGGTGTGCACCCGCGCGCCCGAGTATGACATGAGGATACGACATGTGCGGGATTGTTGGCATTGTCGCGCGGAGCCCGGTCAATCAGGACCTGTATGACGCGCTGACCGTGTTACAACACCGCGGACAGGATGCCGCCGGTATGGTCACTTGTGAGGGATCCCATCTGGCGCTGCGCAAGGACAACGGCCTGGTGCGCGACGTCTTTCAGCAGCGGCATATGCTGCGTCTGCGCGGCAAGATGGGTATCGGCCATGTACGGTATCCCACGGCCGGATGCGCCTCTTCGGCCGAGGCTCAGCCTTTCTATGTCAACTCGCCCTACGGCATCACCCTGGCGCACAACGGTAACCTGATCAATTCCGCGCAGCTGAAACGTGACCTGTTCGCCGAGGATCTACGCCACATTAACACCGAGTCGGATTCCGAAATCCTGCTCAATGTTTTTGCCCATGAACTCCAGACCCGGGGCAAACTGCGCGCCACGGAAGATGACGTATTCGAGGCGGTTGCCGGTGTGCACCGGCGTTGTCGCGGCGGATATGCCGCGGTGGCGATGATCACCGGCTATGGGATCGTCGGGTTTCGCGATCCTTTTGGTATCAGGCCCATCGTGATCGGGCAGCGCGAAACACCGCAGGGCATGGATTACATGATTGCTTCGGAAAGCGTGGCTCTGGACGCGGTCGGTTTCGAGTTGATTCGCGATCTGGCGCCCGGCGAAGCGGCGTTTATCGACAAGCGCGGTCAGCTCTACACCCGCCGGTGTGCCGACAACACCACCTACTCGCCGTGCATATTCGAGTTCGTCTATCTGGCACGCCCGGATTCCATTATCGACGACATTTCGGTCTACAAAGCGCGGCTGCGTATGGGTGAACGCTTGGCCGACAAGATGCTGCGTGCGCGACCGGATCACGACATCGATGTGGTTATTCCCATCCCCGACACCAGCCGCACTGCGGCGTTGGAAATGGCTTTCAAGTTAGGGGTCAAGTATCGCGAGGGATTCATCAAGAACCGCTACATCGGCCGCACTTTCATCATGCCCGGGCAGAAGATGCGCGAGAAGTCGGTAACCCATAAGCTCAATGCGATCGATCTGGAGTTCCGCGGCAAAAACGTGCTGCTGGTGGACGACTCCATCGTCCGCGGCACCACGTCGGCAAAAATCATCGAGATGGCGCGGCGTGCCGGTGCGAAGAAGGTTTACTTTGCCTCGGCAGCGCCTCCAGTGCGCTATCCCAACGTCTACGGTATCGATATGCCGTCGGCGAGCGAACTGATTGCTCATGGCCGCGAAGTCGACGAGATTGCTCGTGAGATAGGAGCCGACTGGCTGATCTATCAGGAACTGGATGATCTGATCAGTTCGGTGCGTAAGGGTAATCCGCGAGTGGATCGCTTCGACACTTCTGTGTTTACGGGAGAGTATGTGACGGGAGATGTCGATCAGCAGTATTTGGACCACCTCGAAGCCAGGCGCAACGATGGTGCCAAGCTAAGGCATGAGCGCATCATCGAAGAGCTGGCTGATCCCGAGGTGATGGATCTGCGCAACAACCTCTAACAACCGCGATGCCGGCGATGTGGTTGACTTAAGAGTGCCTTGGGAATACGCTTTCCGTCGGTAGCGCCGATTTGAACAATCAGCTTGCGGGCGCTTTAAAAATACGGCTAAAGCGAGTTGGGAAACCTGCTTTGGCAATCAGCTGAAGGTGGGTTTTTTTTTGCCCATGAGGTGATCCGGCGATGAGCGATAACGATTGGGAAGAGTGGGGATTCTCGACCATGGCGGTGCGCGCCGGTCACGTTCGCACCAACGAGGGCGAGCAGGGCGAACCGATATTCACCTCATCGAGCTTTGTTTTCGCCAACGCCCAGGAAGCCGCTGCACGCTTTGCGGGGGATGCGGCCGGCAATATCTATTCGCGATTCACCAACCCCACGGTACGCATATTCGAGCAGCGCCTCGCGGCGCTGGAGGGCGGAGAGTGTTGTGTCGCGACCTCTTCAGGGATGGCGGCAATCCTCAGCATCTGCATGGCGTTGCTGCGCCAGGGAGATCATATCGTATCGTCGCGTGACATATTTGGTACGACGAGTTCGCTGTTTTCCAACTATCTGACCAAGTTCGGTGTTACTACAACCTTTGTGCCGCTTTCGGACAACGACGGGTGGGAGGCGGCGATCACCCCCAGTACCCGCATGCTCTTTCTGGAGACACCCTCCAACCCGTTGACCGAGATCGCGGATGTCGCGGCACTGGCTGAGATCGCGCACCGTCACGACTGCCTGCTGGTGGTGGACAACTGTTTCTGCACGCCCGCTCTACAGCAGCCGCTGGCGTTGGGGGCCGACCTGGTGGTGCATTCGGCGACCAAATATCTGGATGGTCAGGGTCGTTGCGTGGGCGGTGCGGTGATCGGTGATGCCGAGCGCGTCGGAAAAGAGGTATTCGGTTTTCTACGCACTGCAGGGCCCACCATGAGCCCATTCAATGCATGGGTTTTTCTCAAGGGGCTTGAGACCCTTAAGCTGAGAATGAACGCTCACAGCGAAGCGGCGCTGGAGGTGGCGCGATGGCTGGAGACCGTCCCTGGCGTCGCCAGGGTGCACTATCCAGGATTGGCGAGTCACCCCCAGCATGCCCTGGCGACGCGGCAGCAGAGGGGTTATGGCGGTATCGTGTCGTTCGAGGTCGAGGGCGGGCGAGAGGCGGCCTGGCGGGTTATCGATGCGACGCGGTTATGCAGCATAACCGCCAATCTGGGTGATACCAAGACCACGATTACGCATCCGGCATCGACGACTCACGGCCGCATCAGTGCAGCGGAGAGGGCGGCCGCAGGGATTGGCGAGGGCTTGATTCGACTGGCGGTGGGTCTCGAGGATGCGACGGACCTGATTCGCGATCTCAGCCGTGGCCTGTGATTCGCCCATCGAGTTTCATGGTTTGGTGCGCCCTGGCCGATTAGCGATTCCCCTCCGCAAGCCCAAACAGAGGGCGTCAAGCTCTCACGGGCAACCGTAAACAATCCTCTGTCGTTCCCTGCTCAATTCACTCCGCAGCGCCGCGGCGCGAGTTCACCCGATAACGCTGCTATGCGGTGCAAATCGGTCATAATTGTGGAGAATAGGGCAAGTAAGACCGATCCGATCGATTCCGCAGACCAGGAAGGTAGGGTGGTTAGATGGGGCGCACGTTACTTTTGGTGGATGACGAGGAGAATATCCTTCGTTCGCTGGCGCGTCTTTTCCGCCGGGATGGCTACACCATCCTCAGCGCCACGAGCGGCGATGAGGGACTGAAACTTCTGGCGGAAAACGATGTTGGCGTCATTGTGTCGGATCAGCGCATGCCGCAGATGACCGGCGTTGAGTTTCTGCGCCGAGTCAAGGAGCACCACCCCAATACCGTACGCATAGTTCTCAGCGGCTATACCGAGTTGGAATCCGTCACCACGGCCATTAACGAAGGGGCCATCTACAAGTTTCTGACCAAGCCGTGGGATGACGAACTGCTAAGGAAGAATATCCGGGAGGCCTTCGAGCATTTCGAACTCGAAGACGAGAATCGTCGTCTCACGGGAGAGTTGCAGCGCGCCAATGACGAGTTGTCCATGCTTAATCAGAATCTCGAGAAACGCGTGCAGGAGAAGACGCGTGAAGTAATGATCAACCTCCAGGCCTTGAAGATCGCCCAGGAGGTCTTTGAACATCTGCCGGTTGGGGTCATCGGTGTCGACAGCGATGGCATGATTGTGGTGGCCAATCAAAAAGCAAAAGCGCTGGCAGCCGGTTCCAGCCTGGTTGGAATGACGGTAGAGCATGCAGCACCTCGTGAGGTCTTTGAAGCGCTCAGCGCCTTTCCGGGCGATGTCGATCCGTGGTATTGCGGGCGAGTGGATTGTCACGGAGAAGAGTGCGACATGACCATAAGCCAGCTTGATCAGGAATCACGCGGAAGAGGCTTGGTCGTGGTGATGGTGCCGATACAGGAGGAATAGGTGAGGCAGATACTGCGCATTCCTATAGACGATGTCACAGAGGGGGCTGAATTGGCAGCGGACCTGCTGGACGACAAAGGGCGGATGTTGATGAAACAGGGTACGGAGTTGACAGCCGAAAAACTCAGTGCGCTGCGCAGGCGTAACGTTGAAATGGTGTCAGTTCTGGCTGAGAACGAGATGGATGCCGCCGAGATCGAGACGCGTCGGCTTGAAATAGTCGAACGCGTGGAAGCCCGCTTCGAACGTCACCGCGACAATGACCTGATGCAGCGGTTCAAAGCGGTGGTTATCGACTATCGTGGCGAAGTGCTGCGGTGAATGTGGCAATGCGAGACAAACTGGAAAAGGGTTTGAGCGAAAATCTGGGCTCGCTGTCGGTGGTGATAACCGAGGTGCTGTCGATCCTGGATCAGCGTGATGTGGATCTTTCGTCGCTCGAACAGCGCATTGCCAAGGATCAGGGGCTTTCCGCGCGTATTCTGCGTATTGCCAATTCGCCGTTCTACGGCATGTCACGCCAAATCGCCTCGCTGAAAGAAGCCACCGTCGTACTGGGTGTGCATACTATTCGCAATGTGGTGACTACCGCCGGCGTGATGGCGCTGTTTTCCGGTGAAGAGGAGAGCAGGTTTGATCGCCTGGCCTTTTGGCAACATGCCATCGGGACTGGAGTCGCCTCCAAAGTCGTGGGCAATCATTGCCGTCTGGAGGGTGAGACGGCCTTTACGGCGGGATTGCTCCACGATGTGGGAAAGCTGGTCATGGATACCGTGATGACAGAAGAGTTTCATCGGGCACTGCAACTGGCACGGGAACGGGGCTGTCTGCTTCTCGAGGCCGAGCGCGAGGTGATGGGTTTCGACCACGCATACGCCGGTGCGTTGGCTGCCGAGCGGTGGAAACTGCCGGGCGGTGTCACCCTCGCGATACGCGATCATCATCGACCGGCCGAGACGGAGGATGACTTGGCGGCAGTCGTACATATCGGTGATATTTTCTGCCGCTCTCTGGATATCGGTAATGGTGGAGATGACACCATCCCGGCGCTGGATCCCAGAATATGGGAGCGTATGCGATTTGAATGGG
Organism: Pseudomonadota bacterium; assembly: GCA_008501635.1. Taxonomy (NCBI): domain Bacteria; kingdom Pseudomonadati; phylum Pseudomonadota; species Pseudomonadota bacterium. The sequence continues at coordinate 80,680 of QQUJ01000030.1, read as the reverse complement.
CTGATGTGCGGCGGTGTCTCGGAGAGATCGAGCAGCTGAACATGCATTCGAATCTGTTTCTGTGATTTGCGATTGCAGGAGAGATGATGGATAGCGCGAGCTGGTACTTCAGCCTCTATAAACTGGGACGCGATCTCAGCCGCCATAAGGATCCTGCAGAGGCTCAGACAGCGATATTGCAACATGTCGTGCGCGCTTTTCAGGCCAACACGGGTTCGTTGGCGAGCTACGATTCATCAACCGAGTTACTCACCATCGTCGCCGGCATCGAACTGCCGCAAGAGGCAATCGGCCAGACGATCCCCCTGGGAAAAGGGGTGATGGGCTGGGTGGCGGAGAACCGGCAGGAGTTGTTGCTCAATGGCGACGTCTCCAGTGACCCTCGTTTTCAGTTGCCCGTTCGTCCCAGGCAAACCGTACGCGCCAACTCCGCCATGTGTTGGCCCCTGACGACCGATCAGCGGCTGCTCGGTGTAATCTCAATCAATCGCAAAGAGGGTGTGGAAGCGTTTACCGAGAAGGCACTGGAACAGGGCGGCTCCTTGGTTAATATGCTTACGTTCGTGTTGGAAAATGCACAGCTGCACCGTGAGTCGCAACATCGTATTCAGCAGTTGGAAGTGCTGAACAATCGTTTGGAAGAGGCGCAGAATCAGCTTCTGCAGTCTGAAAAACTGGCGTCGATCGGACAACTCGCCGCGGGCGTGGCGCACGAGATCAACAACCCCATCGGGTATGTCAACTCCAATCTGTCAACCCTGCGGGGATATCTGCGCGACCTGCTGGAATTGCTGCAGCGCTACGAAGAGGCGGAGACGAACCTCAGCGGATCAGTGGAATTGCTCCAGAGCCTTCGCGAATTCAAGGAACAGATCGATCTCGCTTATCTGCGCGACGATTGCCAGTCTCTGATGGACGAATGCGATGAGGGCATCACAAGGGTCAAAAAGATTGTCCAGGACCTGAAGGATTTCTCGCGCGTCGATTCGGGTGATTGGGAGTGGGCGGATATTCACGCGGGTATCGACAGCACGCTCAATGTGGTATGGAACGAAGTCAAGTACAAGGCTGAAGTGAACAAGGTTTATGGTGATCTGCCCCATGTACGCTGCATGACCTCTCAGTTGAACCAGGTGTTTATGAATCTGCTCGTCAACGCGGCGCAAGCGATGGCGGAGCGAGGTACGATCACGATCAGTACCGGAGCAGAAGACGATCACGTATGGATAGAGGTGCAGGATACCGGCAATGGTATCCCGGCAGATAAACTGACGCGGATATTTGATCCGTTCTACACCACTAAACCGGTGGGCAAGGGCACGGGGTTGGGATTGTCCCTCTCCTACGGCATTGTGCAAAAGCATGGCGGAAAAATAGACGTTGAGAGCGCGTTGGGCATCGGCACAAAATTTCGGGTTGTTCTTCCGGTTGACGGACCGAAAGTTGAAACTGAGGAGTCCGCAGCGTGAACAACGAAGTCGAAACTCCGTCAACAACGCAAGCGCAGACGAGCACACGCCCTCCGACATTGCTGTGTGTCGACGACGAGCAGAACATACTGAGCGCGCTAAAGCGGCTGTTCCGCACTGAGCGTTATAAAGTACTGGTGGCAGACAGTGGCGCCCAAGGGCTCGAAGTGCTGGCTCAGGAACCCGTCGATGTGGTGATCTCCGATATGCGCATGCCGGAGATGGACGGCGCCCAGTTTCTCGAACAGGTCGCCAAACGCTGGCCAAAAACCATGCGCATTCTGCTTACCGGCTATGCTGATATCGAATCGACCGTCGCAGCCGTCAACAAGGGCAAGATCTACCAGTACGTCAGCAAGCCCTGGAACGATGAGGATATCAAGCTTCTGGTGCGACGGGCGCTCGAACAGAAGCTTCTCGAACACGAACGCCGACGTCTTGAGGCGCTCACCAGAAAACAGAATGAAGAGCTCAAGCACCTTAATGAGAATCTCGAAAAAATGGTTGAGGCGCGCACCAGCGAGGTGCAGCAGACAGCGGATATGCTGGATCTCGCCTACGAGGAGCTAAAACAATCGTATGCGGTCGCGGTGGAGGTGTTTGCCAGCCTGCTCGAACAACGCGAAGGGATAGGTTCAGGTCATAGCCGTCGCGTAGCAGAGTATGCGAGCAAGATTGCTCAGCACCTGGGGCTGGACGAACTCGAGGTGCAGGATGTGCAGTTCGCAGCGTTACTGCATGACATAGGCAAAATCACTCTGCCCGATAGCGTGTTGGGTAAACCCTATCTGTCGCTGAACGAAGCCGAGCGTAAGAAGATGGAACAGCACCCGTTGATCGGAGAACGTGCTCTGGTGGCATTGGAACCTCTTCAGAATTCGGCGCGAATGATACGCAGTCATCACGAGCGTTACGACGGGCAAGGCTATCCCGATGGTTTGCGAGAGGATGCGATTCCTCTCGGAGCCCGCATTCTGGCTGTCGCCAGCGATTACGATGCTCTAAAACTGGGTGCGCTGGTCGATGGCACCTTCACTGATGAGGAGGCACGCACCTATCTGCGCAGTAACATTGGAGGTCGATACGATGAACGGGTGGTGGCAGCGTTCCTTGCGGGGGTGGAGCCAGAGGAAGACGCGAGTATTTCCGATGAAATGCGCCTATTCACAGCAGACCTGAAGGAAGGGATGGCATTGTCGCGGGATCTGGTTCACTTCGATGGGATGTTGTTGTTGCGTGCAGGTTATGAGTTGAAAGCCGTCGTTATCCAGAAGTTGAAGGATTTCGAACGCGAGGCAGGACGAAGCTATACACTTTATATCGTGCGCCGTTAGGAGAGGGCGATGAGACGCATTTTGCTGGTTGATGACGAAGAGAATGTCCTGAAGTCGCTAAAGCGCTTGCTCAGGGGCGACGAGTTTGAAGTGGAGACATTTACCAACCCACTCGATGCATTGGGGCGTATCGACGAGGTCGCCTTTGATCTGGTGGTATCGGACTACCGCATGCCGCAAATGGACGGTGTCGTATTTCTCAAAGAGGTCCGCCAGGTGCAGCCCGATGCGGCGCGCATGATTCTGAGCGCTTACACCGATCTCTCGGCACTGTTGGGTGCCATCAACGATGCGCAGATCTATCGATTCGTCAGCAAGCCCTGGAATGACCAGGAGCTGTTGATAACCATCAGGCAGGCCTTGGAACATCGCGATCTGATGTTGGAGAACCAAAGGTTGGCCGATCAGGTGCGCGAACAGAAAGGCATTATTTCGCGCCATGAACTGGCGCTCAGAGATCTCGAGCGTGAGCATCCTGCGCTGACGCGTGTCAATCGTGATGCAGACGGCGCAATCATTCTCGACGACGAGGATCTCTGAAACCGCATTTACGGCCGTTCAATATGGCGGAAGATGGCAGGGATCGGAACCGGCTGACGGTCAAGCTTGTCGGCCAAGGCACGGCGCCGAGTGCTGAAACCACGAACCATCGCGACCGTGGACAGGCACCGATTTTCAGAGTACTGAGCTGTATGGGGGATTACCTGACCTGATTCCGTCTGACGCCAGCATGGCCGAGATCAATCAGCACGATGCTGGCAGCGGCGTCGTTTTGCGCGCGAACGTTTCGCGCAGAGAGGTCGCACAACCATTCATCACCGCCGACGGGCGGTTGGGTATCCTCGGGTCGCGGCATGTCTGAGCGGCAGGCAGCCGTCGCGGAGCTGCGGCACCACGCCCTCTCCATCTACGCGAACGCGCTCCGCCAGGTCGAGGGTCGCAAATGCACGGCGGAGGCGCTGCGCGCCGATAATCTGATGGCAAGTACCTATGTAGTCGCCATCGGCAAGGCAGCCGCGGCGATGACGCTGGGCGCGCGTGATGTGTTGGGCGACATGCTGGTCGCCGCGTTGGTCATCACCAAAACGGGGCATCGGGATCCGGCGTTGCACGGTGATGTGCGAATTACGCAACTGGAGGCTGAGCACCCAGTGCCGGGCGCGGGAAGTCTGGCGGCCGGCAAGGCGCTGCTCGAGTTCCTGGCCGCCGCCCCGGTGAACGCGCAGTTCCTGTTTCTGATCTCCGGCGGTGCATCGAGTCTGGTGGAAGTACTGCCTGCGGGTGTGGACCTGGCGAGCTACCAGCGCGTCAACCAGTGGTTGCTGGGCAGCGGCTGGGATATCCATCGCATGAATCGTGTACGGCGGCGCCTCTCCTGTATCAAAGGGGGGAGATTGGTTCGCTACCTGAAAGGGCGGGCCACACGATGCCTGTTGATCTCCGATGTCCCTGGTGATGACCCGGCAAGCATCGGCTCCGGTTTGCTGGTTACCACCCTGATGAGCTCTGAATCCGATAGCGATCTCCCGGATTGGCTGGGAGCGCTGATCAACGCCACCCGCCTTGATGAAGCGCCAGTGGCTACAGCGATTCCGATGCAGATCGTCGCCAGCAACGCGACTGCCCGTGAAGCAGCCGCACAAGCCGGCCAGGCCCTGGGGTACACGGTCTTCCAACACAATGCTTTGTTGGCCGGTCATACGGTGAACGAAGCACACGAGTGCGCCCAGTCGGTCCTTGAGGGCGCACCGGGGATATACCTGTGGGGAGGCGAAACCACTATCGAACTGCCCGAGAATCCTGGGCGCGGTGGGCGCAATCAAAGCTTTGGATTGGCGGCGGCGCAGGTGCTGGCCGGCAGCGAGTCGGTGGTGTTGCTCGCGGTGGGTACCGATGGCACCGACGGTCCAGGCGAGGAGGCAGGGGCGTTGGTGGACGGCGGGACCCTGGCGCGCGGCGCCGAGTACGGACTGGATGCCGACGATTGTCTCGACCGTGCCGACGCGGGGCGATTCCTGGCGGCGAGCGGCGACCTGATCCAGACCGGTCCCACCGGTACCAATGTGATGGATTTGGTGATTGCGGTGAAAGCGCCGGTCCGGGATCAGCCAATCACGCCCGGCCGCCCTGCAGAATAAACGGGGGATACCGGGCAGCGCGGCACGGGTGGTCTGTACCCTGGCGTTCTTCGCCTCTTCGCGGGCGCGATGGGTGTTCAAGACGCAACTCTCCGCCGAAGCGACGGGGCCGACGCCGGACTCTCAGTCCACCGGAGAGTGCGGCGTTACCGATGCCCGGTTACCAAAGGTCTCGAGTCGATTGCCGTTGGCGCCACACACCAGAACCTGCGCGGTGTCGTTCCAGTCACCCAGCACGATGCGTTGCGCCGATGTTCCATCCACTTCAAGACGATGGATGGCGGGGCGGTGGGTATGGCCGTGGATAAGCTGGTAGACACCGTGCGTGCGCAGCGCTTCGATCACCGCACCATTGTTGACATCCATGATCGCCTGCGGCTTGTCACGCGATCTGCGCCGACTTGCGGTGCGCAGTTCGCGAGCTGCCGCGCTGCGCTCTTGCAGCGACCGGGCGAGAAATCCGCTGCGCCACTCGGCGCCGCGCACCTGTTTGCGAAACGCCTGATACTCCCGATCGTCGGTGCATAGACTGTCGCCATGCAACAGCAGCGTCGGTGTCCCAAAAAGATCGATGACACTCGGTTCGGGCAGCAGGCGACAACGGCTCATCTCGGCGAATCGCTCGCCAATGAGAAAATCGCGGTTGCCGACCATCAGGAAAACCGGCACGCCGCGATCGGCAAGGCGGCGCAGCTGTTTGATCACCGTGCTGGCCAGGGGCGAATCGTCGTCATCGCCGATCCATACCTCAAAGAAATCACCCAGGATGTAGAGAGCGGCCGCCCGCATGGCGCGCTGGTTGAGAAACGCGTAGAACAGCTCCACCACTTCCGGTCGATCCTCATCCAGATGCAGATCGGAAATAAACAGTGTGGGGCGGTCGGCGACGTTCATCGTCACTGAGATTTGGCGGTCTCGATCAACAGGACCTTCTCCAGCACCACGTCGGTACGCGGCACATCACGCGGAAACGGGCCCTTGGACCCGGTGGGCACGCCGCCGATCTTCTTCACCACCTCCATGCCTTCCACGACGCGGCCGAACACCGCATAGCCCCAGCCGCTCGGGTCTGCACCGCCTTTGTAGTCCAGCGATGTGTTATCGCGCAGATTGATGTAGAACTGACTGGAGGCCGAATGGGGGTCACGGGTGCGGGCCATGGCAATGGTGCCGGTGCGGTTGCTCAGGCCGTTCCCGGACTCGTTGGGGATCGGGTCGCGCTGGGGTATGGCCTCAAGCGATGGGTGAAAACCGCCGCCCTGAATCACGAAGCCATCGATCACCCGGTGAAAGATGGTGCCGTCGTACCAACCCAATTGCAGATAGGTGAGAAAGTTGTTGACCGTCTGCGGCGCACGCCCGGGTTCCAGTTCGATGACGAGCTCGCCGAGGTTGGTGATCATGCGTATCCGGGGTTTAACGTCGGTTTGATCCGCCAGCAGGCCGGGAGTGACCGTCAGGGAGAGAACAAGAGTCAGGAATCGAGCAAAATGTTTCATGGCATCCATCGGTTATGGGTTTATGACGGGGCGCGAGGCCGTGACCCAAATGATAGACGTTTTCACTCACAGGGCGTAACCGGCCTCGTTGCGCAGGGGTGAATGGTGCGTCGAGTATCGTTTTGTCCAGCCTCGGCCTTTCCGGTAGTATGCGCGCGATGCACGACCAGCCCAGTGACAAACCTATCAAAACGCGATTTGCACCAAGCCCTACCGGCCGGTTGCACCTCGGCAATGTGCGCACCGCGCTATTCAACGCCCTCTACGCCGCCCAGCAGCGGGGTGTGTTCCTGTTGCGCATCGAAGATACCGATCACGCGCGCAGCGATGAACCCTATATCGCCGCCCTGGAGGAGGATCTACGCTGGCTCGGGCTCGATTGGCAGGAGGGGCCGGAAGCGGAGGCGCCCCATGCCCCCTATCGGCAATCCGAGCGCGATGCAGTCTACGCCGATTACTTCCATCGTCTGGAGGCGGCGGGACGCGTCTACCCCTGCTTCTGCACCGAGCGCGAGCTGAAACTGGAGCGCAAGGCACAACTCTCGGCCGGGCGGCCGCCGCGTTATTCGGGCCGCTGCGCGTGCATCGCCCCAGAGGAGGCCACACGGCGTCTGCAGGCGGGTGACGAGGCTACGCTGAGGTTTCGGGTGCCTGAGGGCGAAACCGTTGCCTTCGACGACCTGGTGCGCGGTGCGCAGGGCTTTGCCACCGCCGACATCGGGGATTTCATTGTCCGTCGTGCCTCGGGCAGCCCGGCCTTCTTTTTCAGCAACGCGGTCGACGATGCAGTGATGGGCGTCACCCACGTGCTGCGCGGTGAGGATCACCTGACCAATACCCCGCGTCAGATTCTGCTGCTCCAGGCCCTGGATCTGAACATCCCGGCCTACGGCCATATCTCCATGATCGTCGGTGACGATGGCGCGCCGCTCTCCAAGCGTCACGGCAGTTCGACGCTGGTGGATCTGCGCGAGCAGGGTTACCTTCCCGCCGCGATCAATGCCTATCTGGCGCGTCTCGGTCATCATTTTGAGGATGACGCACTGTTTGATTGGGATGAACTGGTCGCTGGATTCGATCTGCAACGTCTGGGAAAGGCCCCGGCGCGGTTCGATGAGGGGCAGTTGCGCCATTGGCAGCGGGTAGCGGTTGATCGCTGCGAAATAAGGGAACTGATGGACTGGCTTGGCCGCGACAACCTGAACCCGATTCCGCGCCACGACCGCGTCGAGTTTCTGGAAACGGTGCGGCCCAACATCCTGTTCACCGCCGATGTCCATTACTGGTCCGAAGTCGTCTACGGAGATCTACCACCCTTTAGCGACGCGGCGCAGGACGCGCTGCGTGAAGCGACCCCCGGCTTCTATACCAAAGCCGCCGCCGCGGCCGCCGCGGGACATAACGATCTGGCCGGGCTCAGCGCGGTGTTGAAAGAGCAACTGGGTGTCAAAGGCAGGGCGTTGTTCCATCCGCTGCGGGTTGCGCTCACGGGCGAGGCGGGCGGCCCGGAGCTTGGCCGCCTCATGGCGCTGATGCCCGAAGCCCTGAAGATTCTACGGCTCCGTGAAGCGGCCGCGGTATGCGGTGAATGAGGCCACCATGTTGAAGATCCACAACACGCTCACCCGCACCAAGGAGGTTTTCGCGCCGATCGAGCCGGGCAAGGTGCGCATCTACGTCTGCGGGATGACGGTCTACGACTACTGCCACCTCGGGCACGCGCGCGCCATGGTGGTCTTCGATGTAGTGGTGCGCTATCTGCGTCACATCGGCTACGACGTCACCTATGTGCGCAACATCACCGATATCGACGACAAGATCATTCAGCGCGCTGCGGAAAAGGGCGAGCCCTTCGAGCGTCTGACCGAGCGCTTCATCCGCGCCCTGCACGAGGACTCGGAGGCGCTCGGAATACTGCCGCCGGATCTCGAGCCGCGCGCCACCGGTTACCTCCCCGGGATCATTGCGATGATCGAGCGCTTGATCGCCAGGGGCCACGCCTATGCCGCCGACAACGGCGATGTCTATTACGACGTAAGCAGTTTCAAAGACTACGGCAAGCTGTCCGGCAAGCAGATCGAAGATCTGCGCGCCGGTGCACGGGTCGATGTGGGGGAGGCCAAGGACGATCCGCTCGATTTTACCCTGTGGAAATCCGCCAAACCGGGTGAGCCGAGTTGGCCTTCGCCCTGGGGCGAGGGGCGGCCGGGCTGGCACATCGAGTGCTCGGCCATGTCCACCGCGACGCTGGGGGATCATTTCGACATCCACGGCGGCGGCCAGGATCTGCAGTTCCCGCACCACGAGAACGAGATCGCCCAGTCCGAGGGCGCGACCGGCCACCCCTACGTCAACGTCTGGATGCACAACGGTTTCGTGCGCGTCAACGAGGAGAAGATGTCCAAGTCACTGGGCAATTTCTTCACCATTCGCGAGATCCTGGAGAAGTACCGCGCCGAGGAGATCCGCTACTTCATTCTCACCAGCCATTACCGCAGCCCGCTCAACTACTCCACCGAACAGCTTGACCACGCGCGTGCCGCACTGACGCGTTTCTATACCGCCTTGCGCGGCATCGACGCAGCCCCTGCGGCGGGTGATACCGACTTCCACGCACGCTTCACGGCGGCGATGGATGACGACTTCAACACCCCCGAGGCGCTGTCGGTGCTGTTCGATCTGGTGCGCGAGATCAACCGTTGTCGCGATGAGGCGCCCGCCGAAACGGCCCGGCTTGCCGGTGTTCTGGTTGAGTTAGGAGGGGTGCTTGGGGTGCTGCAGTGTGACCCCGACGCCTGGCTGAAAGGTGGCCCAGAGCGAACAGTTATGGTGGCGTCGCCAGGAAGGTATGAGGTCAAAGGTCATCCTGCAACTCTTACGTATCATATGTCCGAAAGCACAATCGAAGAATTAATAAAGCAACGCAACGACGCCCGAGCTGAGAAGAACTGGGGGCTGGCTGATCAAATACGTGATCAACTGTCAAAGGAGGGTATCGTTTTGGAAGATGGCCCACAGGGGACTACTTGGCGCCGAGAGTAACGGTAATCAACTCTCGCGCAAATCCTGCACTACCTGGGTGTTCTCGTAGGTTGGGTTAGCGCAGCGTAACCCAACGATTGGTGCCAGGATTCGGAAATGTCGGGTTACGCTGCGCTAACCCAACCTACATATGTTTAGTGTTCTGCCGCTGCCTCGAGGGAGGCAACGCGACGCGTCCATAGCCCTTGACCTGTCCTACATTTCGCACTCGCGCAGCTTCTGCGCGGCCAGCGTGTTCTGCAGCAACACCGCGATGGTCATGGGGCCGACACCGCCGGGCACCGGTGTGATCCAGGCCGCGCGCTCGCGGGCGGCGTCGAACTCCACGTCACCCACCAACCGCCCGTCTTCCAGGCGATTGATCCCCACGTCGATGACCACCGCCCCTTCGCGGATCCAATCCCCCTTCACTATTCCGGGTTTGCCGACACCCACCACCAGGATCTCGGCGCGCTTTACGTGTGCCGGCAGATCGCGGGTCATGCGGTGGCAGGTCGTGGTGGTGCAGCCGGCCAGCATCAGCTCCAGGGTCATGGGACGTCCGACAATGTTGGAGGCACCGACCACCACCGCCTCCTTACCCTTGAGTTCGATGCCGGTGCGTTGAAGCAGCTGAATGACGCCGTACGGCGTGCAGGGTCGCAGCTTGGGGATGCGCTGCATCAGGCGCCCGACGTTGTAGGGATGGAAGCCGTCCACGTCCTTGGCGGGATCGATGGCCTCGATGACCGCCTCCGAGTGGATGTGCGCCGGCAGGGGCAGTTGCACCAGGATGCCATCCACCTCGGGGTTGGCGTTGAGCTCGGCGATGCGCGCCAGCAACTCCTCCTGGGTGGTTTCCGCCGGAAGGTCGTAGGAGAAGGAGGCCACACCCACCTCTTCGCAGCCGCGGCGCTTGTTGCGCACATAGACCTGTGAGGCGGCGTCGCTGCCCACCAGGATCACCGCCAATCCGGGTGCCCGCTTGCCGCTGGCTACCCGCTGCGCGATTTCGCCCCGCAGTTGCTGGCGGATGCTGGCGGCAACACTCTTGCCGTCGATGAGCTGGGCGGTCATGGCGCTCCTCTTGCGGGTGATGCGGAAAGGCCCTGGATTCTCGCACGGTGCCCTTTGGGCGAACAAGGCGTTAAACTAGCAGCGTCGTGCAAGGCGCGGGGCCGCATCGTAATTGACTGCGCAGCGGGGCCTGCGTATTATCGCCCATCTTGCGCGGGATGGTCGGCCCGTTCAGGGCGATGCGAGTGGGCCACCATGTGTTTACGGGGTATAGCGCAGCCTGGTAGCGCGCCAGCTTTGGGAGCTGGATGTCGGGGGTTCAAATCCCTCTACCCCGACCAATATCCCGATGCGCGGCAGTGCGATTCAACCGATGCGCCCGTAGCTCAACCGGACAGAGCATCGGCCTTCTAAGCCGAGGGTTGCAGGTTCGAGTCCTGCCGGGCGTACCACTTCTGCCCGTGCAACTGGTTACAGTGGTGAACGTAGCTCAATAGGTAGAGCTCCGGATTGTGATTCCGGCGGTCGTGGGTTCGATTCCCATCGTTCACCCCAATCCCTAAAGAACAGCCCGGCTCGCGCCGGGCTGTTCTTTTTTCTTACCACCGGTTTCTCGGTTTTCACCAAGCGATCTTTGACGCATATCATGTGGTGTCGTCAAAACTGCGCCAAATCACCTGTTGTGAGTTAAATCTCCGATTATTCAAAAAGATACAAGACGCTAGTATTCCCCGCTGATCAAGACCACAGGCTGTTGTGAGAGCGACTGACGGGGAGTGAAAATGCGATCAGGTATCTCTACCCGTACGCCTTCTCAGGTGGACTCACCGTCTGTCTTATCTAAGGCACCGTTTGCCGCACTATTGAGATTCACCATGGAACCCGGCACCCCCCGTGGGGAGTCGATTCCCTTTAAGACCGCATCGATAACCCCTTCGACGAGTTCTACCACGACACCCAGTGCTGCCATGGCGACGGCAACGAGGATGGTAGTTATGGAGCCGAAGATCTTTCCAACGTCGTCAATGAGAGATGCACCTGAGCAGCCGGTCCGTTTCTTACGCGCTAAGTGAGTGCTGATAGAAATACGTTGCATTGCAAACTGGGGAGTAAGCATGAGAGATCATGCACGAAGCGTTTTTTTGGTGATGGTGCTATTCACGAATCCTGCAACAGCCGCTGCCGATCTGGTCTGGAGAGCGCCGGCAACGTTGAATCTACATCAGCACGGTCCGGCGCCAGAAGCTCCGCCGCCGGACTCATCGGTTACCGCCAAACGGAAGGGCGGCAATCAGAGCAGCCATGGCCGCCATCGCCGGCCGGAAACCTTGAACTTGCACGGGTCGGCAGGCGCGCAGCTTTCGATGTGGCGTTCCGATCTGCAACGTGTCGAACTGAAGGCTGACAACGATGCGCTGGTAGTGCGGCCCACCGGGGTCGACAACTATCACGCGGTCGTGGCGGAACGAACTCAGGGGAATCTGCACGAGTCGGCGATACGTTACCTCTATCTCAACGGCAAGCCTGCGGGGCGTTCGCCGGCAGAACTGGTGGCTATCGACAAGCTGCCGCTGGAAATCGTGCCCGCACCCCTGGTGCGCGAACATCAGCGCTATCTGTCGGATCGCATCGCGAATTACCAGCTCCATTATCGCGGGCAGCCGTTGGCCAACACACCGGTGCGCCTGGAAACGTCCAATGGCACACAAGCGGATCTGACGACGGATGGCGAGGGGCGCATCGAGCTGCGGTTACCCGAGGATTTCACCCATATCGAAATCGGCCGCCGCAACAACCCGCCGGCCGATTTCGTGCTCCGCGCCCGGCATACCGAGAACGGCAAAGAATACCGAACCAGCCTGAGCGCGCCGTACTACGTCAATCCCCAGCACTGGCAATCGAACAGTGCGGGGCTGGCCGCTGCGCTCTCCGGATTCGCGGTCGGCCTGGGCATCCTGGGGCTGACGCGCCGGCGGGAGGCAACACCAACGAAGGGGGTAACGTCATGAATCCGCTGTTTAACCTCTCGGTGATCCGCAAGTTGGTGCAGCTGGCAGCGTTCCTGTTCCTGGTCTATGGCTCGGCGGTGGTCGGGTTTTATCTGGCGGACAAGATCAGCGCGGCATTTCCAGCGCTGGCGTGTGCCTATGATCTGGAGACCGCCGACTACTGCGTGCTGATTCCGCTTCAGCATCAGATGGATCACCGGGTGGGTGCGGTTCTCGCTGCCGGCGGATCGGTGGTGGCAGCGTTCATGCCGACACTGCTCACGCTCGGTACCTTTCTGCTGTTTTTCGTTGTGCTCAACAAGGCGTTCTGCGGGTGGATCTGCCCGCTGGGGTTCTTCCAGGAGATGGTGACCCTGGTGGGTCAGAAGCTGGGCCTCGAGACGCAGGCGAGTCTGCCCGAGTCCACCGTGCAGCGGGTGCGGCCGGTGAAATGGCTGGTACTCGTGCTGCTGGTGTTCGTCTTTCCCTTGCTGGCGGGGTTTGGCGTGGTAGGTCGCGAGTTGGGCAGTCCCTATTGCAGCATCTGCCCGAGCCGTATTCTCACCACCCTGGCGAGCGGCGACACGTCGCAGCTGGTGGTCGATAACACCAGCGTGGGCTACGTGGTGCTGTCCGTCATCGGCACCTTCCTGTTCGGACTCATGGTGGCGCTGGCACTCAAGGTGCGCCAGCCCTTCTGCCGTATCTGTCCGATGCTCGCGCTGCACGCGGTGTTTCGCAAAATCGGACTGGTGCGGTTGGTCAAGAACGCCAAGCCACGCTGCAACAAATGTGGTCTCTGCGCCGTGGCCTGCCCGATGGATATCCGTGAGGTGCATACCGAGATGGAGTGCAAGGATGTGCTGTTCGCCGACTGCACGCTCTGCGGCCGCTGCGTCGAATTCTGTCCCGACAAGGACGTGCTTAGCCTCAAGTACGCCGTGATCCCGATCTTTCGCGCCGATCCCGGTTATTTCAAGCGGCGCAAGCAGGCGCAGAATCGTTGGGAACGGTTCAATCTTCTGAACCTGCTGCGCAACGGCAAACGGCGGCGCGCCGTTTCCGCGGAGGGTTGAGCCGATGGAGCCGCTTGCACTCAGCCTGCCGGCCGTTCTGGTGATGGGACTGGCCTTCGGTGCAGGCCCCTGCAACGTCACGTGCCTGCCGTTCCTCGGACCGGTGCTGCTGATGAATGAAGGCGGGATGCGCCGCAGTTGGCGCACGGTGACACCGTTTTTTCTCGGCCGCTTGGTGGGCTATACGCTGTTGGCGGCGGTGGCCGGCGCCGCCGGAAAAGTGCTCAGCGAGGCGCTTATCGGCGAACCGGGGCGTGCCGCGTTGGGCGGTGCAACGATGATCGTCGGGGTGCTCGTGGTGTGGCGCAGCCGGCGCGCTAGAACCGACTGCGCCAAACCGTCCGTATCGCGGGGCAAGCCGCGTGCCGGACAGCGCGGTCTGCCCCTGGGACTCTTCGGCATGGGGGTGGGGATGGCGTTGAATCCCTGCATGCCGCTTGGCACCGTGCTGGTCGCCGCAGCGGCGACGGCGGAGGCCGCCTCCGGTGCGGCGCTGGGTTTTGCCTTCGGCGTCGGTGCGGTACTGATTCCCCTGGTGCTGTTCGGGACCCTCATCGCTTATCTGGGCGCGGAGATTCGCAGCCATCTGCAGCATTGGAAGACGGCCCTCGAAGGGGGAGCGGGTGCGCTGCTCATCCTGCTGGGCATAGTGACGGCTATCGGCTGGGTGCAGCCATGAGCCTGGAAGCGCTGTTCGCCAAAGGCGGGATAGTCGTCTGGATTCTGGCGGCCTACTCCTGCATTGCGCTGGCGCTGATCATCGAGCGTCTGCTGCAACTGGCATCGATGCGCAGACCTCCACGCCGGTTCGAGCGCGATCTGCTGGCGGCGTTGAACGAGGGCAGGGCGGGCGAGTTGCTGGAGCGTTTGGCGGGGCCCGAAGTTGCCGTGGTGCGCGGTATCGTGCAGGCGGCGGAGGCGGGGGTGAAGAACCTGACCCTGGTGGCGATACGACTCGGCTCCGAGCAGCAGCAACGCATGGAGCGGGGATTCCGCACGCTGGCCATTCTGGGCAATACCGCACCGCTGCTCGGTCTGTTCGGCACCATACTCGGGCTGATCAAGGCCTTCATGGTCATCGAACAGGCCGGCGGGCGCGTCGATGCCCAGGCGCTGGCGGGGGGGATCTGGGAGGCGATGGTCACCACCGGAGTGGGGCTCGCCGTTTCGATACCCGTGCTGCTGGCGCTGCACCTGCTGGAGGGCATTGCGGATCGGCGTGCGCAATCGATGCGCGGCTATGCCTCTCTGATCATCGAGCAGTTCCCGCAGGCTGTCGTACCCGAGGATGAAGCAGCGGTGCATCACCGCGAGGGCGTGATCCGTGCAGTTTGAAGGGCGGCGGCGAACGAGCCTGGTGCCCAATCTGACGCCGCTGATCGATGTGGTGTTTCTGATGCTGGTCTTTTTCATGCTGACCTCGCATTTCGTGCGCGAGGAGTCGTTGCAGATCGATCTGCCCGCGGCCGAGAGCGGGATGGCGCTTGAAGAGGAGGAGGTGCTCGAGGTGGTGGTGGATGAGCAGAACCGCTTGCGGGTGCGCAACCACTTCGTCGAAGCGAAGGAGTTGGAAACAGTCATTCGCAACGCGCTCAGCGGCAACGCGGAACGCAAGGTGCGGTTGCGGGGAGATCGGCGCGCCACGCTCGACGTCACCGTGCAGGTGTTGGACGCGGCCCGCAGGGCGGGTGCGCTGGGCGTCGATGTCGTGACCGAGGAACCATGATCCAGCGCGACACGGGTATCTGGGGCGTTGCCCTGACCGCTTCATTGCTGCTTCATGGCGGTCTGCTGCTGCAGAAATCGACACTGATCAGCGCCACACAGGGACGCGAGGCGGTGCAGGCCGGCGCCACCAGACTGACCTTTCGCACCCAGCCCCGGCCGGTGCCTCCCCCGCCCGCGGCCGAACCGGTGCCGCAACCCGTCAGGGAGGTGCGCAAATCGCCGCCTCCCCAACCGCAATCCCCAAAACCTCAACCGAAGCCAAAACCCCGGCCCAAACCCGAGCCGGTGGCGAAATCGAAGCCGCGCCCTGTACCCCGGCCTGCTGAGCCGCCACCCCCGCCGCAGAAGTCTGTTGCGGCCGGGAAGCCGACCGGCGTGCCGGTTGCGGCAGCCGTTCAGCCTCAGGGTGATTCCGCCTTGGTCGAACAGGCGCGTCAGACCTACCTCGGCCTGCTGATCGCCCATATCGAGCAACACAAACACTACCCCAATGCAGCCCGGCGCCGACGCCTGGGTGGCGTGGTCGAGGTCAGCTTCAACCTGCATCGCGGCGGCTCTATCGAGGCGTTGCGGGTGAACGGGCAGGCGTCACATCCGATACTGGCGCAGGCCGCCGAACAGACCGTCAAAAACGCCCTGCCGATGCCAGCGGTGCCCGCCGAGGTCGAAAGCCCGATGCCGATCCGCTTCGGCATGGAGTTTTCATTGCGCTGACAGGCCCAAGCCGGGATTGGCGCCGACCGCCTGATAGCGGGTCCCTGCCTATCACATTCCTTCAGCCAGGGCACAGACTGATTCCGAGGAATTCTCGCCCTTTTGCGCCTGAGTACGCTTTCTCCGCTACATGCATTACGTTATCGTTGGGCGCCTTGCATTCGAGTGTATGAGAGAGATTGAGTTATGCGCGTTTTGAAGAAGCTGGTATTCCCGATGGCGATGGTGGTGACGATGAGTTGGGCACATGCTGTCGATAGGGGTGTGGTGATCGAAAGCCCGTGGATTCGTGAGGCGCCGCCCACCGCAAAAGCGCTGGCGGGGTACATGAAGATCCGCAACCACTCCTCGCAGAAGACACTGGTAAGTGCGGAGAGCGACGATTTCCAGAGCGTCATGCTGCATCAGACTGTCACCAAAGATGGCATGGCGATGATGATTCACCGCCAGAGAATCGAGTTACCGAAGGGCGTTGAGCTGATCTTCGAACCCGGGGGTTACCACCTGATGCTGCTGCGGCCCAAGCGGCCGTTGAGACTCGGTGATCAGGTTGCGATCGATCTGGTGTTCAGCGACGGAACCCGGCAGACGGTGGAGTTCACCGTGAGCAGAAGTGACGGCAATTCGGAGGGACACGCGCCTTCGGGGCACAGGTGACGGGCGTCGGTCGCGGGTGGAACGAAAAAAGGCGGTCCAAGACCGCCTTTTTCTGTTGAGACGGCTGACTATTGGATCGCGTACTTCTTCAATCGGTACAGCAGCGTATCACGCGTGATACCGAGCAATCGGGCCGCACGGCTGCGGTTGCCGACGGTTCTTTCGAGTGCCTGCTTGATCATGTCCCTTTCCAGATCATCAAGACTCAACCCCGAGTCCGGTAACTGGAAACGGGTGTTCTGCTGGGCGGGTTCCTGCATTTCGCGCGGTAGATTGGTGACGTCGATCGCCTTGCCCGCCAAGAGAATGACCATGCGCTCGCACAGATTCTTGAGTTCGCGCACATTGCCTGGCCAGCTGTAACGGGCGATAGCCTGTTCTGCACCGCGGGTCAGGTAAGGCCGGTTCACCTGGTAGCGGCGCGCAAATTCCAAGGTGATGTGTTGGAACAGAAACGACGCGTCTCCGGTGCGCTCTTTGAGGCCAGGCAGTTCCAGAGGAACGACCTTCAAACGGAAATAGAGATCACGGCGAAACTGTCCGTTCTCGACGCGCTCGAAGAGATCGCTGCCCAGCGTCGTGATCACGCGAACATTCTGCACCTGCCCTTTCGTATCGCGGGTGTGGGTCTCGGGGTTCTGTTCAAGCAACATCAGCAGCCGCGCCTGGCTTGCGCTGGGCAGGTCACCCAGATCTTCAAGCACCAGGGTTCCTCCGCGAGCGCTATTCCAACCGTTCTCCAGCCGCTCGAGTTCGAGCAGTCCACAGTTGAGCTCGATCATTGGACCGCGGTAGCGCGGACTGTGCTGGTGAGCAGCTTGGGCCATCAGCGTCTTGCCGCTGCCGCTGCCGCCGATGATCATCAGCGGCACATCGGTGAGCGCCGCGATCTGCGCCGTCCTGATCAGCGCTTTGAGTTCGGGAGATTCTCCGACCAACAACCGTTCAAATGCGTTCATGGTGTCAGTTCCATCGTGTCAATGAGTAGGGGCGGGAATCGACCCGATAAGTCCCGGCACCGCGATGCTTGCCAATGCCATGGCAATCAAGAGACTCCCCACCACGGGTCTAAGATAGGGCAAACGTGTCAGGCGTGTCACCCACCCAGTTAGGATACCCGCGCTGACCACGGCAGGTATGGTTGCCAGCCCGAAAGCCAGCATGAAGAGCGCCCCCTGTTGCGCGCTTGGCGCGGCGAGCGTCATCAACAACGTGGTGTAGACCAATCCGCAAGGCAGCCAACCCCAGATCATGCCGTAGAGCAGCGCCTGCGGCAGCGATCGCACCGGCACCAGGCGTCGGCCGAGGGGTTCGAGCCGGCGCCAGATTGGGACACCGATGCGTTCGATGAGGGCGAATCTGGGAAACCATCCGGCCAGATAGAGACCGATACCGGCCAATAGCAGTGCGGCGATGGTTTGCAGCGTGTAGTGGGCCAGCGGCAGATTGACGACGTGATAGAAGGTCTCGCCAATGGCGCCCAATAAGGCGCCGGCGGCCACGTAACTGGCAACTCGACCGACATTGAAGGCCGCGATGTAGAGCGCCAGGTGCCCGGATTTTTGCCGTGTTTCAGCCGGGAGACTGAAGGTGAGCGCGCCCATGATGCCGCCGCACATACCCAGGCAGTGAACTGCGCTGAAAAGGCCGATGAGCATGGCGGAAAGTAGCGAAAGATCCAAGGAAGTGGTCGCCGTAAGCTTGATTACAGCGGGGGATATTACCATTCCTGCCCGCTCTATACCCTTGAGGTGAAACAATGTTTCTGGTTTACTATGCAGCCTCGCGCGGGGCGGTCGGCACCATCGGCAGAGCAAGTAACCCTAAATTCGCTCAGCCCCCAATCAGAGATTGTTTACACAGGTTTCTGGTCAACCCAGAAAACATAATGGGCCGTTAGCTCAGCTGGTAGAGCAGTTGACTCTTAATCAATTGGTCGTAGGTTCGAATCCTACACGGCCCACCAAATTCCCTTGGTGTATTCCTCAGTTCGCCTTTTGCCGCGCGCATCGGGCATCGCCCGAACGGGGCTCTGCCTGCGCAATGGTCGGTGGCCGACCCATCCCTCATCGGATCCTTCCTCATGCCCAGGTGGGCGATGGCCGGTTTTTTAGACAGTGAGGTCGCGAAACGACCGCTGGGGCCGCCAAGAGAGGCGCGATCCACTCTCTGGGTAAGTTCTCTCAAAAAGAGGGGCGCCAGCTCAAGTGATCGGTCAAAATGAGTCTTCGTTAGAGATCTATTTTTTGGAAAGAGCGCTACAATGCGCGGCGCCCAGACGTTGGAATAGGGAGAAGTCGAAGTCCTCTACCTCTGTTCAGGCAGCATCCCTCTAGGCAAAAGGAGTTTACCCACATGAATGCCTCCTGTTCTCAACGGTATCTTGGGCCGGATCACATCGTGCGCGCCCACAGCGGATGGCTGGTACGCCTGATCGCCATGATCGCGACCACGACCTGGATCGTTGCCTGCGCACCAGCGCTTGAGGTCAAGCCGATTGCGCTGAGTTCAGATCCCACAGCGCAGATCAAATCATTGAAAGAGGCGCTCGACACTGCGCGAAAAAATGAGGTTCATCTATTTTCACCGACTTGGTTCGCACGTGCCGATGCCAGCAGCTCTGAGGCTGCCGGATTGCGCGAGCGCGGTGGCGACATTCAAACCATGCTCACAGCCGTCGCCCGTGGCAGGGCTGAGCTGGAACAAGCCAACCGGTTTGCCGGTATCGCCCGCACGGAACTCGCCGAGTCTTATCAGGCGCGTAAGGATGCGATCGCTGCGGGTGCCGCAGAGCTATACGGACGTGATTTCGGTTCTGTCGAGGCTCGGTTCAGGGCGCTTGGCGAGGATGTCGAGAACGAGAACCTGTCGAGTGCACGCAACGACGGTAAGAACGTTGTTCAGGTCTACCGCGAACTTGAATTACGGGCCATCAAAGAGCACACCCTGGGCGAAGCACGTCGACTCATCGACACGGCCATCGACAACGGTGCACATCGCAACGCGCCGCGTTCGCTCAAGGAGGCACAGAGCAGTCTGGCAGCAACCGACAAGTTCATTACGGGCAATCCGCGTGCCACGCAGGAGATCCAGGCCCGGGCCAGCGACACCTTGCGCCGTGCATCCTACCTGAACATTGTTCTGCAGCAGGTCAAGACTTGGGGGGGGATCAGCCTCGAGGATCAGATACGTTCCGTGGACAGCGGTTTGACCAAGATCGATGCAACGTTGGCGGGCGATTCACAGGATCGGCAAGTGCAGACACTGGATCAACATATGGATGACATCCAGCAGCGTGTTCGTGTGCTGGTGGACAACCAGAGATTCCTCAATTCTGAGCTGAGCAGCCTGCAGGAACAGCGCCGCAGGGAAGTTGCAGAAACGCTTAAGCGTGAAACCGAGTACCAGGCAACGATCGCCAAGTCTAGCGCGGAAGAGGCGCGCGCAGCCGCCGCACTAGAGAACGAGAAGGATTTGGCAGCACGTTTTGCGCGGGTCCAGCAGATGTTCTCCAAGAACGAGGCCGAGGTCTATCGGCAAGGGAATGATTTGCTGATCCGGCTCAAGGGCCTGAACTTCGAAGTCGGCAAGGCTTACGTCTTACCTGAGCACTATCCTCTCTTGACCAAGGTGATGCAGGCATCGCGTATTGTCGATGCCGGAAGCATGACGGTGGAGGGTCATACCGACACCAGCGGCACCGCGGCTGTCAACCAGGTGCTGTCGCAGGAGCGAGCCGCCGTGGTCAAGGCATATCTTGTCAACAACGGCGGTTTCAGTGCTGAGTTGATCAACGCCATCGGATTCGGACCGGACAAGCCGATTGCGGCTAACACGACTGCCGATGGTCGGCGTCTCAACCGCCGGACTGACGTTATTCTCAACACACGCTGAGAGTACCCAGGGAAAATACGAAGGATACGATACCGCAATGCGGGATCGACAGTTCCGAAACAGGCCGGGCGCAATGCCCGGCCTTTTTTATGGGGCACACGTATTAAAAGCAGCGGGTAGTGTGGTTGCGGGTCAGGGATGCTTAGCGTCGCAGACGTCGAAAACCATCGTTCGGCGGCATTCGACATTGACCTTTCAGGCGGCAAGCTGGATTCCCGCCAGTGCCCAGGAAGGGACTCACCGAAAACCTTACTAAAGCACTATGTTGTTATTAGTAATGAGAACCATTATCATTCCCATCAAGAATGGTAATGGAGAAGTGCTGTGGCGTCGTTTCGATCACATTCTCTGAAGATAAGAGTATTGGGCGTACTGGTCTGGGGGACGTTGTTGGCGTCGACCCTGAAGGCGGAGACAGCCTTGGCCAGCGGTGGGTACTGGCAAGGTGTGGCAAGCCAGGTAAACGCTGAGCTACACCAGGCGCTGATCCTGTATCAGGGAGGCGATGCCGAAGGTGCGCGACGCCAGGTAACGCAGGCGTACTTCGGGGCCTTTGAAGGCAGCAAGATGGAAGCGGCCATGCGAATCGAGCAGGGAGCCAAGTACAACTATCTTGTCGAACGCCAGTTCGGTGCTCTACGCAAGGCGATTAAACAGGGGGTGGGGATTGACGAAGTGCAGGGCGATATCGAGGGTTTGATGGCGTCACTGGTGCGCGATGCGAAAGTCCTCGATGCCGCGCAGATTCCTCCTGAGGTCTTTCAGACAGGGCAATGACCGTGCTGCGAGATTGGCGTGTGTTAAGTATCGCGGTGTTGCTGGTCTGGGCAGGCGCTGGTCATGCTGAAAAACCCGTTCGTGTGGATTTTGCGGCTGTCGTTGCGCATCTCAACGAAGCAGGCGACGTGGTCATAGAGGATTACGATCCCGGCAACGGTGTCGCCAGTGCGGATCGATTCTCCGATCTCTATTTCGACGTCTTTGAGAGCAGTGGCATGGAGCAGGTGATAGGCCTGCGCGAGCCACGGCGCAAGACAGCGTTGGAGGCACAGTTCGCTGCCGTCATTGGATCCGCCGGCAGTGGTGAGCCCAGGGAGAAGGTGGTTGCCGCCTGGCAGGCGTTGAAAGAGGGACTGGAGTCGGCGGTCCGCGATTTTGGGCAGCCTGTGCACAGCGGATTCTGGACCGCCGGGCTGCAATCGTTTCTGATCCTGCTGCGTGAAGGTTTCGAGGCGATCCTGGTGATTACGGCCCTGGCCACCTATCTGCGCAAGGTGGGTGCCGCCGACAGGATACGCGTGATCTATCACGGTGTCGGTTGGGCGTTGGTGGCGAGTCTGACCACTGCTTACCTGCTGACAGTGGTGTTGCGGATTTCCGGCGCTGGGCAGGAGGCACTGGAAGGCGTCACCCTGCTGATCGCCGCCGCAGTCCTCTTCTACGTCAGCTATTGGCTCATCTCGAAGCGTGAAGCGGTGCGCTGGCAGGCCTATGTGCGTGGCCAGATCGACAAGGCGTTGTCGCGGGGCAGCCTCCTCGCGTTGGGATCAGCCGCCTTCCTCGCGGTCTACCGCGAAGGGGCGGAAACCGCCCTGTTCTACCAGGCGCTTGCGGGGCAGACCGAGGGACAGGGAATAGCCATTCTCGCCGGCTTCGCCGCCGCATGTCTTGCGTTGGCGGCCGTCTACTGGGGTATGCGCGGCGCCGCGTTCCGACTGCCGCTGGGGCTCTTCTTCGCGGTGACCGCAGCGTTGCTCTACTACCTGGCGGTCTCGTTCGCTGGCAGTGGCGTGCTGGAGCTGCAGGAGGCGGGCTGGATCTCCATCACGCCGGCCCCCGGTATTCCTCAATGGCCGTGGCTGGGGCTGTTCCCCTCCTGGGAAGGTGTAGCCGCACAAGGGGTGTTGGTCGTGCTCGCGCTGGTGGCGGCGGCGTGGTGGTGGATGCGCCGTCAGCGCAGTGCCGTGGTTCCGTCCGGATGAGTACGGCAGGCGAACGTTTGGCGGAGATTTCCGTTCGGGTTGAGGTTTCCCCATCCACCAGTTCGTCGTGGAAGCGCCTGGCGGAGAGTCTTGAGCGCTTCTTCGTGCACCATCGTCCGCAGCTGGTTTGGATCCACGGGGTCATGTTCGTGGGGTTTTTGGCGCTCGTAGTGCTACCGGTCTTTTTGGATGAGCCCGCCGAAACCGCCACGCCTCTCTCCCACTTCACCCTTTTCGCCAACTACGCCATGTGGGGGCTGTGGTTTCCACTGGTCTTTCTCTCAGTCATCTTCACCGGCCGCAGCTGGTGCGGGCTGCTGTGTCCCATGGGGGCCGCTTCGGAGTGGGCCAATAAAAAAGGCCTGCAACGGCCTATCCCCAACTGGCTGCGCTGGGAGGGCACGCCGCTGATCAGTTTTCTGCTGATTACGATCTTGGGGCAAACGGCGGGGGTACGCGATCACCCCGAAGCGATTGCCGAAATCTTCGGCGGTACGTTGCTGGCCGCGATACTGATCGGGTTTCTGTACGGGCGCAACAAGCGCGCGTGGTGTCGTCATGCGTGTCCCATCGGGCTGCTGCTGGGCGTTTTCTCGCGACTGGGTGCGGTACAGTTGGCGCCGCGCAGGCAGAAACCGGGCGGTGAGCGTTATATCCAAACCGGCCCCTGTCCGACCATGATCGACGTGGCCCACAAGACCGAATCGCGTCACTGCATCGAGTGTTTCCGTTGCGTTCATCCCGGCGCGAAAAAGGGCGGGCTCTATCTGCGTTTGCGTGCTCCGGGTGAAGAGATTGAGCAGATTCGCGAGCACAACGCCAATCCCTATGAAGTGTGGTTCCTTTTCCTCGGGACTGGAATGGCTGTGGGCGGATTTCTGTGGCTGGTGCTGCCGCAGTTCCAGGTGTTGCGCCAACGCATCGGAGAATGGTTTGTCGAGCAGGGCTGGTTCGGCTTGCTCGAACCAGGTCCGTGGTGGCTGATGTCGGTGCACCCCGAGCGGCGTGAGGTATTCACCTGGCTGGATTTCGGCACCATCGTTGGATTCATGGTGTTCTGCACGTTGCTGCTGGGAATATTGCTCACCTTCACCACCGCAGTTGCCAGCTGGTTGGCCGGCAGGGCGGGCGGGCAACGGCAGTTTCGCGAACGTTTCATCGAACTCGGCTACCAATACACACCGGTGGCCATGATGTCGCTGATCATCGGGCTGGGCGGGGAGTTGTTCAATGGGATGGCGTGGTTGGGACTGTCGAGTTTAGCGCTCCAGCTCATCAAGCAGGCGCTATTTGCGGTGAGCTTGGTGTGGAGCCTGCATCTGGGGCTGCGCATTCTGCGCAACCAGGGCGTGAGTCGAGGGCGTGCACTGGCCATGGTGCCGGGCGTTGCGGGTAGTCTGGTGGTGGGATTGGCCTGGTGGCCGGCGTTGTTCGGGTTGTGAATTGACCAGTGTTTTTTTGGCTTCATTAACGAGAATAAGCCGTATTCGCGTCAAGAAAGAGGAGCAATCGAGTATGAAACAGTCAATGAAAACCATCCTGGTGGCGGCGACCTTGAGCATGAGCGGTGTCGCGTCGGCAGGGGAGGTGCCGATTGGTGAACCCATGGAGATCAACGGGATGGAGATCGCCGCGATCTACCTCCAGGCCGTGAAGATGGAGCCGATGATGCCGGGCATGATGGAGCCGCAGGATATCCATCTGGAGGCCGATATTCATGCCATGAAAGGCAACACCAACGGTTTTGGTGAGGGGGAGTGGATCCCCTACCTGGGTGTCACCTACATGGTCGCGAAGGTGGGGACAGACTGGAAGAGCGTCGGCCACTTTCACCCGATGGTCGCCTCCGATGGGCCGCACTACGGCGCCAATATCAAAATGGACGGCCCGGGCAAATACCATCTCACCTACCACATTACTCCGCCTGCTTATCAGGGGTTCTACCGCCATTTCGATAAGGAGACCGGGGTCGGTCAGTGGTGGGTGCCGTTCAAACTGGAATGGGATTTCACTTACGTTGGCACCGGTAAGAAGGGCGGTTATTAGAACCTATTGAAAAATCCCAGCGAGCTGTGCCGGTCGCTCGTTGGGATTCCGAGACAGGTTCTAGGTTACTTCGTAGACGGTGATGACAACTTCGTTGCGGCGTCGTTCGCCCACCGCGACCGCGACCATCCTGTTCAGCCAATCGTAGCGTTGTGAGCCCGTCTCGAAGCGGGGCGTGGTACGAAAATAGTAGCTCCCAGGATCAACGTCTTCGCCGCGGCTCAACCGTTGGATGACATCCGCGGGGCCATACCGCAATCCCCAGTCGGACACGTAGATGAGGTCGCCTTCACCCGTTTCCAGTGTGTAGCGGGCATCCACCTCGGCCACGCCATCGTCGCGCACCACTTGCCAGTCGGCGCCGCCTGGAAGAATGCGACCGCTAAGGCGTGGCCCGGCGAACTCTCCGCCGCTGATGTTGATGATGCGTCGCTCCCCGTAGGGGGAACGGCCCAGCTGGTGCGGCGTCGCGATCCCGACGCGCGACGAGTAGAGCAGACGGAGTCCGGGAGTGACGGAAACGGGGGGAGCAGGCGGGTTGGTCATATGGCTTATTTCCGTTTGTCAGCGATGTTTCGCGCCCGAGATTCAGGCGCGGCCGGCACGAAATCAATCGGGAAACTTCTCCGAGCAGAGTATACCGCCGACGCTGCAGTTCTCCTTGCTCAAGTCGCTGATTACCACATGCACGGAATCCAGCGCACAATGGGTGATTCGCGCCGTCTCCCGCGACAGAACCTCCACCAGTTCTCGCTTCTGGTCTGACGATCTTCCTTTGAACATTTCTATATGAATGATTGGCATGGAGGAGCCCTCGGGTCTGCAGTGAGGTGAGATCAGTTGCCGATTGTAGCGAAAGCCGCGACCCGATTGTCCGATTCACCGCGCCGCATGAATTTTTTCCAGGGTTGCCCGGTATTCAGGATTGGCTCCCCCGTCCAAATCGATGGCCCGCTGCGCAAAGTGCCGGGCTTCTTCAAGTCGACCCGCCTCAGCCAGGGTATAGGCCAGGTTGTTGTGGGCGGCCGCCGCGTGAGGATGTGTTGCCACGGCTCGACGGAATGCAGCGATAGCCGCGGGGAGATCACCGGCGGCATAGTGACTGTTTCCCGAGCCCATCAGCGCCACAAGGTTGTCCGGCCACAATGTGAGTGCCGAGCGGTAGGCTTCCTGTACCGGCCCCCAGGCCTGCAGTTGCTCAAGAGGTACTACCGCTTCCAGATAGCGTTGCGGGTCGGCATTGGCCGGCAGTTCGCCCGGCCTTAAGATGCGCACCGCCCAATAGGCGCCGCGGCGCCAGGTGCGCTCGAAGAGCGCAATGGGCATAACGTGGCGTTCGCGAGTGCCGGAACGCAGGATCATCATGTTCTGCTGGGCATCGAATCCGATGACGACCGCATAGTGCCAGCGGGGCGCCCAATTCAGGGCAAGATTCTGGAGGACCAGGACCGGGTGACCGCCGCGTAATTCGTGCAACACGTCCTCAAGGTGGGGGCGCAACACATAGGCGATGCGCCCGTGACGGCGAGCAGCCGCCAGAATCTCCACCTGCAGACTACCCTCACGCTGCGGAATATAGACCTGATCGCGCAGTTTGTCGGGCGTAATGGCGACACCGCTGTGGACCAGGACGGTTGCCAGCGCCGCTGGGCCGCACTGATAGCGCTCCTGCGCAAAGAACGGCGTCTCGACCAGTTCTATCGGTTGGCGCGCTATTGCCCATTCGTCCAACCGTTCCGATTGCAGCGGGAGCGCGCAACCACTTGCGCTCAGGCAGAGTAGCCCAAGCGCCAGCCAACCGTGCGCCGCGTGTTGTTCAGCGTGGTTTCTTAACAAATGGGAATATGTCTGTATAGCCGAGGATGTCGGTAAAAAGCAGCACCAGGAAGATGATGACCGCTGCACCCAGGAAATCACCACCTGCCGGTAGTTCGTCGATTCGCCCGCCGAGGGACTGGATCTCCTGATCGCTCATGGCGGCCACGCGCGCCTCGACCTGCGCGGGGTCGACGCCTTGGCGCACCAGTTGGTCACGCACTTCATCGCGCTTCAAATAGTCAACGATCTTGCCTTCGAGTTGAGTGCGCTGCTCGACAGCCAACATATCGGCTGTACCCACCATGCCGGCGTGCGCCGCAGGGGCAGGCAGCAGGACGACTGTAAATGCCGCGAGAACCAGCATACTGATGGAGCGTAGATATTTGCGAAGGGAGGTCATGCACTTCTCCTTGGTGAGTGGTCCACTGATTAACCCGTCAAACTTCTTACCCCGGGCATGATACCGCCATCTGTGTTTGCGAAGCGATTAGAACCTATCTCAAGATCCCCCGCGAGCTGTGCCGGTCACTCGTGGTTCGAGCGCCCGGCCCTACGAGTTATACCGGATACACGCGAAGGATGCTGAGACCAAGGTACCGGTAGTGCACGTTCATTCGATCAATACCAGGCTCAGCGCCGGCCAGTAGGTAATGATGAGTACTGCGACAAGGAGGATGAAGAAAAAGGGCAGGCTGGCACGGTACAGTTCCATGACCGGTTTCTTGAAACGATAACTGGCGATAAAGAGATTCATCCCTATCGGGGGGGTGAAGTATCCGAGCTGCATATTGGCAAGGAAAACGATACCCAGATGAACGGGATGGATGTCGTAACCCAACGCAATGGGCAGCAGGATGGGCACGATCAGCACCAGTGCCGAGAAGATGTCCAGCATCATTCCCAGCAGCAACAGAAAACCATTGAGCAGTATCAGGAAGGTCCACTTGCTGTCGATGTGGGTGCGAATGGCCGTGAGTATGGCATCCGGAATTCCGGCATCGATCAGGTAGTTGGTGGAGGCGAGCGAAGCGCCCAGGACGATGAGGATGCCGCCAACGGTGATCATCGATTCACGCATGATCAGTGGGAGTTTCCGCATTGACACTTCACGATTGATGCCCACGACTACGACAAGAACATAGAGTGCTGTCACCGCAGCCGCTTCGGAGACGGCGAAGTAGCCGCTGTAGATGCCGCCCAGCACTATGATTGGTAACGGAATCTCCCAGATGGACTCACGGAGCGCATCGCGTATACGCGGGTGCTGCCTCGCCGCGCTGGTCTCCGGTCGTAACGGTTGCATCATGCTGTAGAGGCCGAGCATCGCCACCATCAGCACACCGGGCAGGATACCGGCGAGAAAGAGTTCGTCGATACTGACCGGCCGCTCGAGGGTCATCTGCTGTACCACAACGCCGTAGAGAATCAGGGGCAGGGAGGGGGCGAACAACAGACCAAGACTGCCCGAGGTGGTGATCAGTCCCAAGCTGAACGTTTGCCGGTAACCGGCCTCTTTCAGCGCCGGGTAGAGCAGCGCGCCCAGCGCGACGATGGTGACGCCACTGGCGCCGGTAAAGGCTGTAAACAGCGCGCAGGCGACGAGTGAAACCAGCGCCAGACCGCCGGGCATCCAACCCAGTAGCGCGTTGCTGAGCCTTACCAAACGGGTCGGTGCCCGGCTTTCACTGAGGAGATACCCGGCGAAGGTGAAGAGCGGGATCGCTATCATCACCGGCATCTCGGCCAATCGATAGAATTCGATGGCGACGACGGAGAGATCCACACCTGACTGATGGAAACCGAGTAGCGCTCCAGCGGCAATGATCACGAACAGTGGGGTGCCCAGCAGCGCGAGTACGAGCAGCAGTGCCGTGGCGAGGATCACGTCGGTTCCCCGCGCCCGGTGCCGGAGGGGGTATCGTCCAGACAGCTGAAGAGCAGGAATCGCAACGCCATCAAACCGAATCCCACCGGCAGGACGATCTGGAACATCCAGGCGGGCAGTTGGTTGAAGAGCGTGACCCCCGCGTGATACTCCGCCAACACAAACCGCGCACTGTGCCAGGCGACAAGTGCGCAAATTCCTGCGCTGAAGAGGGAGCCGGTCAGCGAGGCGATACGGCGACCGGTCTGTGGCAGATAACGGCTGATGGCGTCAATTCTGATGTGGTTGTTGCCGCGGGTGGCGGCCAGCGCGCCGAGCAGAGTGAGCCAGAGGACGGTTATGCGTAACAGGGGCTCGGCCCAGAACAGGCCGCTGTCAAAGAGATTGCGTAATATTATCTGCGTCCCGGCGAGCAGTATCATTCCGAGCAGCAGTGACGCGAGCAGCAGCGTCTCCAGCTGCCGGATCAAATGCAACAGGCGCTGAACCACAGGACGATAGACCCGATTACCGCGCCGCGTTGGTTTGCGTGCGAAACGCCGCAAGGTGCATCTGTAGCAGGGTAAAGGTTTCGCGGCTGAAGAGCCCCTCGTTCAATAGTCGATCGACCACCTGTTCGGCGATACGGTGCCACGTTATCTGATCCTGACTGTTGGGTTTGATGAAGCGAATGCCCTGATTCTTCAGGGCCTCGACCGCTGTTTTGTGATCTATCCGATTCTGGTGTTCGATGCGTTCGAAGGTCTCATCCAGTGCTGTGCGCACCGCTTGCTGATCGTTCACCGAGAGCCGATCGAAGACATTTTTACTCAGCATCAGGATCCCGGTGATATAGACCAGGGGCGAATCGGTGACGTACTGGATTTTGGTATGCCACTGCAACGCGATGGCACCCACCGGTGATGTCGCTACCGTGTCGATGAGGCCGGTCTGCAGGCCGGTGTAGGTGTCGGCCACGGGGAGCGGTATCGGAGTGATACCGGCCGCCGAGAAGGTCGCCTGGTTGATGCGATCCCCTTCGGGTATCCACACCTTCTGGCCCGTCAGGTCGCTGATGCCATGAATGGGTTTGTTGGACATCATGTAGGCAAAACCGCCCTCGCTGATTCCCGCCAGGATGTACCCGCGTGCCTCCATGCCCTGTCGCAGTTGATCGTCCATGCGTTGACGTACGTAGTCGACCTCCTCGAACGAGCGAAAGGCCAAGGGAACACTGTAGACCTGCAGGTCGGGGTAGATATCGGAGAGGCTGCCGCTGGTGAAAGTGCCTCCCTGCAGTTGGCCGGCCCGCATCTTGCGCAGGACGCTGCTGTCGTTGCCCATCACGCCACCGGGATAGAACTTGAAGGTAACGCGCCCCTGGGTTTTGTCCTGGATGAGTTTGGCGGTTTCTCGGAACTGCTGCATCCAATAGGAGCCGTCCGGGACCACGGTGGCGATTTTGAAAGTTGTGGCGGAGACCGCTGCGCCTGCGTGCAGGACAAGCGTCAACAAACCGATGAAGATGAATCTATTTCCTGTTAACACCGTACTGGTTCTCGCTCTTGGTAGGGAGTGTCCGTCCGTTCGGTATCGCGCCCGGTGTGCACCTGCCAGAGGCGCCGCACCGTATTGTCTTGTGGGTTACGTTTTTTCGAACGTTTTGGCCTTCTGGGTTCAAAAGAAATCTTTGCCGCTTTTCAGAAGTTCCAGCGCTTGTCGTTGTGCAAAGCTGTTGACCAGCGTCATGCCGGGTTTCACGGGATCGGCCCCCAGGACTTCATTCAGCAACCGGTCATGCAACGCCTGGTCGAAGGTGAGCCGCGCGTAGTAGCGGGCGAATTGCACCTTGACCATCAGGTTGTGACCGTTTGCGAGTTCGAGGGCACGCTCGAAATGACGGCGTCCCACCTCGGGTTTACCGCCCATCGCAGGTGGCAGTTGAGAGTTCAGGATACCGAGATAGGTATGTGCGCCGCCTAGATCGTGAGTCTCATCCAGGGTTACCACCTGCTGTAACAATGCCGTAACGCGGGGAAGGTCGGCCAGGGCATTCCAGTCGGCGCTGTTGGCCTGCAGGCGGATCAACCAGGCGCTTGCGAGTCCATAAAGCAATGGCACGTCTTTCTTGCCGGTGTCGGCCACGGCGAGCGTGAAGCGGTCAATCGGTGCGTCCAATCTCGCGCACAGCGTCTCCAGCCGCAGACAGGTGGCACGCTGGGCGTAATCGAGGGACTTTGCCGCAAGTCGCTGTTTGCGTGCGGATTCTTCGACGAAGAGTCCGGCATAGGCGGCGTAGAGGCGGGCGCCGGTGAGTAGCAGCTCGCTGTCTTGCGGATCACCTGCGATCAGGCTGTCGATGAGAATGAGGTAGGAAGGAGCGCCGGCGCGCACCGTCTCCGGATCGTTCTGGTTCAGCACGGCTGACGACAGGTCGCTCGCCATGCGGGTGGCGACACTGCTGCAGCCACTGAGGGCAAGAAAAATGATGAGTCCTGTCAGTGCTTTCATTGACTGGTGCCGACCATTCCCTGGTGTTCCAGAAGCCTGCGATGGGGGTGTTGTTTCCGGTATTGGTGCCTGATTCTATCAGTTGAGGATATTGCTCGCAGTAACGCCTTGTCCGCCGCACCACGGGGAGTGTCAGGAGCGATTTACGCAATCGACGAACCTGCCAACGCCGTTTGAGCCAGTGAGGGGCGGCGGACAGGGCGGCCCGTATTCGAGAAGTGTGTCATCCGTTTACCAAAGTGCTTGTATCAAAAGTTACCCAAGCTGCGCTTGAGGGGTGAAGGCTGACGGTTTTTTACCGCTCGTGGTGCACCGCCCGCGTGCAGCTGACAGGCTACCCCAATGGGGATAACGGCAGTGTGTAAGAGGGGATAGCCCAGAGCTCGATGACTGGCGCACTGCATGAAAATTGCGCTTCACCCGTCGTTTGATGGACACACTCATGCGGCTGAACGTCGGGCTTGAGTGGTTGAAATTGTTAGCTATTCCTGTCGGGAACACGAACCATCCGTCATGAATCGGAGGCCTCGGCAGCAACTGCCAGGGTGCGTGATCAAGGCAATAAATCAGAGTATTTCACGCATATTTTAGGGTTGATTTGTATCAAGGTGTTACATACCGCATCGCCGCAAAGTAGCACGCTATGGAATAAGCGAGCAGCGAGCGATGAGCCGTATTTCGCGTGTTGAGTTTTTACGAGGAAACTTTCAAGGTGAGCGGATGCCAATCCGTCCACCCTGGGCGATTGACGAGCGTGAATTTGTCGAGCGCTGCACACGCTGCGATGACTGCCTAAAGGTCTGTCCCGAACACATCATTACCCGCGGTCGCGGTGGATTTCCAGCCATTGATTTCAGCCGTGCTGAATGCACGTTTTGCGCCGCCTGCGTCGACGTGTGCAAAGCGCAGGCCTTACACATGCCGTACCCGGATGCCGATCCCGCGACGGCATGGTCGAATAAAGCGGGCATTCAGCCCGGCTGCCTGGCGGTCAACCGCATCGAGTGCCGTGTATGCGGCGAACACTGCGCGGTGCGAGCCGTAAGATTTCATCTTTCAGCCGGCGCTGTGGCAACTCCAGCCATTGATCTGGAAGTGTGCAACGGTTGCGGAGCCTGCGTGTCGTCATGCCCGGTCGGGGCTGTGGCGGTGCGCGTTCCGCGCAACGACGAGTTTGCCGGCACCAGCGCGGCATTGGTCTGAGGGTTATCTGCATGAATCTATCGAGTCTTGTTGTTCACGCGCACCCCGGCAAGGCGCCGGTGCTGCAACAGGCGATGCTCGAGCTTCCCGGTGTCGAGGTGCATGCCGCCACCGATGACGGCCGCATGGTCGTGACCGTGGAAGAGTGCGCCGGGAGCCTGCTGTCCGACACCATGATGAAAATACAGACGATGGAGGGCGTGCTCTCCCTGTCTCTGGCCTATCACTACTGCGACAACGACCTGAATGAGGAGGCGTCACAATGAAAATCACACGGCGGGACTTTATTAAATCGAACGCCGCGGCGGCTGCGGCCGCGGCCGCGGGTGTCACCCTACCGGGTGCGCAGACGGCCTTTGCGGCAGAGGGTGATGGCATTCGCTGGGATAAAGGCGTATGCCGTTTCTGCGGTACCGGGTGTAGTGTGCTGGTCGGCACCAAAAACGGGCGTGTGGTCGCGACGCAGGGCGATCCGGATGCTCCGGTAAACAAGGGTCTGAACTGCATCAAGGGCTATTTCCTGTCGAAGATCATGTACGGCAAAGACCGTCTGACGCAGCCGTTACTGCGCAAGAAAAACGGCCAATACGACAAGAATGGCGATTTCGAACCGGTCTCCTGGGATGAAGCGTTCGATGTCATGGCCGACAAGTTCAAGGCGGCCATCAAGCAGAGCCTGGAGGAGAACCAGGGTAAACCGGCCGACCAGCTGACCTCGCGCGTCGGCATGTTCGGCTCCGGTCAGTGGACCATCTGGGAAGGATACGCGGCCGCCAAGCTCTACAAGGCAGGCTTCCGCTCCAACAACCTCGATCCCAATGCGCGTCACTGCATGGCCTCGGCGGTCGGCGCTTTCATCCGTGCGTTCGGTATCGATGAGCCGATGGGCTGCTACGACGATCTCGAGCACGCCGATGTCTTCGTGCTGTGGGGCGCCAATATGGCGGAGATGCATCCGATTCTGTGGTCGCGCCTTACCAACACCCGTCTTACCAAGCCCGGTTGCGAAGTGCATGTGTTGTCCACCTTCGAGCATCGCTGCTTCGAGCTGGCCGACAACGGCATGATTTTCGAGCCGCAGACCGACCTGGCGATCCTCAATTACATCGCCAACTACATCATCGAAAACAAGGCGTACAACAAGGAGTTCATCGACAAGCACGTGAACTTCACCAAGACGCCCACCGACATCGGGTACGGCCTGCGCCCCGAGCATCCGCTGCAGCAGAAGGCGAAGAATCCCGATAAGGGCGCGCTATCGAAGATCACCTTCGAGGAGTACGCCGAGTCGGTGAAGATGTACACGCTGGACTATGCCAGCAAGCTCTCCAAGGTGCCGAAGGAGAACCTCCTGGCGCTGGCGAAAGTCTATGCCGATCCGAGCAAGAAGGTGAGTTCCTACTGGACCATGGGCTTCAATCAGCACACCCGTGGTGTGTGGGTCAACGGTCTGCTCTATAATGTGCATCTGCTGATGGGTAAGATCTCCGAGCCGGGCAACAGCCCGTTCTCGCTGACCGGTCAGCCTTCCGCGTGCGGCACGGCGCGCGAGGTAGGTACCTTCGCCCATCGCCTGCCCGCCGATCTGGTGGTTGCCAATGCCAAGCACCGCGAATTCTCCGAAAAAGTCTGGCAGCTTCCGGAGGGCACGCTGCCGGGTAAGGTGGGTTACCACGCGGTGCTGCAGAACCGCATGCTGAAAGACGGCAAGCTCAACGCCTATTGGGTCCAGTGCAACAACAACATGCAGGCTGCGCCCAACATGAATGAAGAGGGCTACCCGGGCTACCGCAATCCCGCCAACTTCATCGTCGTTTCCGAGCCCTACCCAACCGTAACGGCGATGGCAGCCGATCTGATTCTGCCCACCGCGATGTGGATGGAGAAGGAAGGGGCCTACGGCAACGCCGAGCGGCGCACGCAGTTCTGGCGCCAGCAGGTGAATGCGCCGGGCGAGTCGAAATCCGATGTCTGGCAGGTCATGGAGTTCTCCAAACGCTTCAAGGTGGAAGAGGTGTGGCCGGAAGATCTGATCGCCAAGAAGCCGGAATTGAAGGGCAAGACCCTGTTCGACGTGCTGTTTGCCAACGGTGTTGTCAATAAGTTCGCTTATCAGGATGGCCTGATCAAGGATCAGGACGGTAACGTCTACAAGAACAGCGAATCCGAGGACTTTGGCTTCTACGTGCAACAGGGGCTGTTCGAAGAGTATCGGCTGTTCAACAGCGCCGAAGGTATCCCGAAGAAAGGTCACGAGATGGCCGAGTTCGCGGAGTATCACAAGGCGCGGGGACTGCGTTGGCCGTATGTCAACGGCAAGGAGACCCTGTGGCGATTCCGCGAAGGTTACGATCCGCACGTTGCCGCGGGCGAAGGCGTGAATTTCTACGGTAAACCCGATGGCCGCGCCAACATTATTTTCGCGCCTTACGAGCCTGCCGCAGAGAGTCCGGACAAAGAGTACGACCTCTGGCTCTGCACCGGCCGCGTGCTCGAGCATTGGCACTCGGGCTCGATGACACGGCGTGTGCCCGAACTCTATCGCGCAGTCCCGGATGCGGAAGTTTTCATGCATCCCAATGATGCGAAAAAGCGCGGTCTGCGTCGTGGCAGCAAAGCCAAGCTCATCACCCGGCGCGGTGAACTGGTGGCGCGTATCGAGACACGCGGCCGTAATCGTACCCCCGAAGGGTTGATCTTCATCCCCTGGTTCGATGCCGGTCGCCTGGTCAACAAACTCACGCTGGATGCCACCGATCCGTTGTCGAAAGAGACCGACTTCAAGAAATGCGCGGTCAAGGTGGTGAAGGCGTAAAGGGTGGTTCGGCGGAAGTTCCGGCGGCCGGTTCATTCGGCCAGGCAGCGAGCGCTTTCAGCCACCGGGTGGGCTGGCCGCCGGATTGAATCCGCAGACGAAACGTCCGAGATCTACGAAAGACCATGACCAATCAGACCGACAAAGATACGACAACCACCGACCTTGCCCGGCGACGTTTCGTCGGTAATACGGTCAGGATGGTCTGCGGTGTGGGGCTGCTGAGCATGGGCATCGGTCTCTATGCCCGGCGCGCCAATTCGTTGCCCGCGATGGCGATCCGTCCCCCGGGTGCGCTGGAGGAGAGCGATTTCGTGGCCGCGTGTGTGCGCTGTGGTCTGTGTGTGCGCGATTGCCCGTATGACACGTTGCGGTTGGGGCAGATCGAAGAGGATGTGCCGACCGGTTCGCCCTATTTCGTAGCCCGCGAGGTGCCGTGCGAAATGTGCGAAGACATCCCCTGCGTCAAGGCGTGCCCCACCGGTGCATTGGATCCATCGTTGGAGCATATCGACGATTCGCGCATGGGTTTGGCGGTGCTGGTGGATCAGGAATCGTGCATTGCATTTCAGGGGTTGCGTTGCGAGATCTGCTTTAACGCCTGTCCGGTACGCGGCAAGGCGATTACGCTTGACTATCTGAGCAATGAGCGCAGCGGCAGACACGCGCTATTCATCCCGGTGGTGCATTCGGACGGTTGTACCGGGTGCGGCAAATGCGAACAGGCCTGCATTCTCGAAGAGGCGGCGATCAAGATATTTCCCTTCCATCTGGCGAAGGGGCAATTGGGTCGCCACTATCGTTTGGGATGGGAGGAGAAACGCAAAGCGGGGGGCAGTTTGGTGACGCCCGATCAGGAACATCGCTACAACCTGCCGGAAGGGATGCGCTACGACTACGAAGGGCGCGGCCTGATCATGCAGGAGAAGGCCGGGGAGACGCCGTTCAGCAGTAATCCGCTCGATACGCTCAACCGGGGATTGGAGCAGCAGTAATGGCGCTGGTGAACGACATCGGCCGGGAAGCGGTAGAGAAAAAGGGCTGGTGGTCCGCCCATAAATGGCTCGTGCTGCGGCGTAGCAGCCAGGTGGCCATTATCGGGCTGTTCCTGCTGGGGCCCTTGGCGGATATCTGGTGGATCAAGGGCAATCTGAGCGCCAGCCTGTTTCTGGATACCATCCCGATGACCGATCCATTCGTGTTCACGCAGTCTTTGCTGGCGGGTCATGTGGATACGGTGTCGACGGCGGTGACCGGTGCGTTGATCGTGGTTGGATTCTATCTATTGGTGGGGGGGAGGGTCTTCTGCTCATGGGTGTGCCCGATGAATCCGGTGACCGACGCGGCGGCCTGGGCCCGCAATCGCCTGGATATCCGTCAGACCATGAATATCTCACGCGGCTTCCGCTACTGGTTGTTGGCTGCGGTACTGGTGCTGGCGCTGGCAACGGGTTCTCTGGCGTGGGAGTTGCTCAACCCGGTCTCCGTGTTGCACCGAGGCCTGATCTTTGGGATGGGATTTGGTTGGACGGTAATTGCAGCCGTATTTGTTTTCGATCTTTTTGTCGCCAAGCGCGGCTGGTGCAGTCACGTCTGTCCGCAAGGGGCGCTCTATGGGTTCTTGGGTTATTTCAGCCCGGTAAGAGTTCGTGCGGACAACCGTATCGCCTGCGATGACTGTAAAGAGTGCTATCTGGTCTGCCCCGAGCCGCAGGTGATTACGCCGGCACTCAAGGGTGGCGTGCAGGGATTGGGGCCGGTGATTTTGTCGGGCGCCTGCACCAACTGTGGGCGGTGTATCGATGTGTGTGCAGAGGATGTCTTTGGATTTGGTACCCGTTTCAACAACCGGGTGCATACCGAGGAAAACAGGGCTCAGGTGAAACATGCCGGAACCCATTTTAAAACCAGCTAATTTCGGTTGACTAATTGACTTCAACGCGTTGATGGAGGGTGTCATGAAGAAAACGATTCTAACGACCGTGGCGGCGGTGGCAACAATGTTCTTTGTTTCGCAGGGTATTGCGGCAGGCGTTTATTCACTACGCGGTGACGCCGAGCTTACAGGGCCCAGCAATGACGCACCCCGCACAGGCAAGTTGATGACCCAGCAGGGGGGGTTTGAGCGGGCCTTCGAGCAGCAGCCCCCGCTGATTCCCCACAACATGGATAAATCCGAAATCAATCTCAAGGTAAACGGCTGCATGAAGTGCCATAGCAAGGAGACTTTCGAGAAAGAAAAGGCACCGGTAGTCGGCGAGAGCCACTACATGGACGTCGATGGCAAGAAACTCGACAACATCTCCATGCGCCGTTACTTCTGCACGCAGTGCCATGTGCCGCAGGTGGGATCGGATCCTCTCGTCGAGAATACCTTCACTGCCAAATAAGTGTGCTGTGGTTGTGAGGCCGGCGGTGATGATTCAAGGGCGCCTTCGGGCGCCCTCGTGTTTCCGATGAGACCGTTGCCAGGAAACGGGGGGCAGGCAAGACAACAAGCGGGACCGGGGCAGGCGCTGGCACATCTCGAGCCGAAGGTCACAGTTCATTGTCGGGATCTACTCCCCGCTCACGCAGTTTGGAAATGGCTTCGTCTTTTAACTCCATCAATTCGCTCAGGTCCTGCTGTAGCGTGGCAATCTGTTGTTGCAGTTCATTGATACGTCCACAGATTCCACGATATCCGACCTTGAGCTGCACCAGATGCGTTTCATCCGCATCGTAGAGGTCGAGGAACTCCTTGGTTTTGTCCAGGGGAAAACCGAGCCCCTTGAACCGCAGTACCAGTGACAGGCGAGCGCGATCACGGTAATCGTAGGCGCGGTTGCTTCCTACCCGACGCGGCGACAGCAGACCTTTATCTTCATAGAATCGTATGGCACGCGCGGTTATGGCGAACTCCGTCGCCAGCTCCGATATCGAGTAGAGGCGTGTTTTATCGATCATGGTCCGCTTTCCCGTACCCCCATGTCTGCCGCTCTCGGTGCCAACGCACACCGCCTGATCTCATGGCGCGACCACCCGGTTGCTATGCTTTCAGCTACGGGTGGTGGCTCGTATCAAGGCCGCGGTGCAAAAGGGGCGGAATCCATGTTTCCGCCCCTGTTTGAGATCTTTTGCCGCAATGCATCATTGGACTTACGTAGAAACATGTTGACGTCCAATTATTAACGTAATAACTTTTTTGCGGCAACCTTGATGTCAGGAAACCGCCGGTTTAAGTCCGTTTAGATGAGAGTTTTGTTCAGAAGGGGCGAGTTCAAGGCGGGAAGTGCAGGTGATAGCCCGCTATTGCCAGGCTTTCCAACACCGAAACCGGCGCTTCCGGGCAACAGAATCACTGAACACGACTTACTCCGAGGTTCCCTATAGTATTAACCGCTGCACCGTGCGTCGTCATCGAGAGGCTTTTATCTCGAGTTGCAATGCTGGGAGTCATTTTGCGGCACCAGGCATTGGCAATACGCGGCGCGTTGATGGCAAAGCCGGTAATCACAAAACAAGCCGGCACATGTTCCTAGGACGAGGAGGAGAACAATGGTAAGCAAGAAAGAGCACTCCGGGCCCGGCGCTGTTTCCCGCCGACGATTTCTAGCGGGTTCTTCTGCCGCTGCGGCATTGATGCTGGCGGGCCTGCCGATCGGCACTCGTGCTGCCGGCACATTGAAAATCGGTGTTTTGTTGCCGCGCTCGGGACATCTGGCCCTGATCGGGCAGGATTGCCAGCGTGGTGCCGATCTTGCGCCGCCGCTGCTCAGCGATCTTGGTTACAAAGGGATCGAGCTCATCAGTGCCGATACCGAATCCAATCCCGACGTAGGCCGAACCCAGGCGGAGAAGTTGATCCGTGAGGGCGCTCATGTCCTGGTTGGCACTTTCGACTCGGGAACGACGGCGGCGGTCGCACAGGTTGCCGAACAGAAGGGTATTCCCTTCGTCATCAATATCGCTGCGGCACCTCAGATCACGGAGCAAGGATACAAGTACACCTTCCGTAACTTCCCCACCGGCCCCATGCTGGTGAAAGATGGCCTGGTGCTTATGAACACGCTCTTCAAGGCGACTGGATCCAGTCCGAAGACGGCGGTGCTCATGCATGTCAACGATACTTTCGGTACCTCCATGCTCAACGGCATCAAGGCATTGGCATCGAAGGTCGGCCTGGTCACCGAGATCAAGGAGTACATCGCTTACGACCCGAAGGCGAAGGATCTTTCCGTGGAGGTGGCCAAAGCCAAATCGGTCGGGGCGGATATTCATATGGCGGTGACACGTCTCAACGACGCGATACTCATGGTGCGTGAGATGGTCAAGCAGCGCTATGAACCCATGGGTATCATCAGCCCCGGAAGTCCCGGGATGTACGAAGGGCAGTTTTTGAAGGCGCTGGGCAAATATTCCGATTACGCGATCACAAATGTACCCTGGTTTGATCCGCGCCAGGAGATGGCAGTGGAGCTTGGCCGCGCCTTCACCAAACAGTATCCGGATCTGCTGTTCAATCTGAATACCGGGTTTACCTTCGAGGCGGTATTGATTGCGGCCGACGCCTTCAAGCGTGCCGGTTCCACCAACCCCGATGAATTGGCGGCAGCGCTGCGCACAACGAATCTTGACAAGCATGTCATGGTGGGTGGCCCTATTCAGTTCAATGACAAGGGTCAGAACGTCAATATCCGTTCCGCAACCTTGCAGAATCGGGATGGGCTGCCACGTGTGGTGCTGCCCGAGTCGAGCGCAGAGATGGCGCCTGTTTTCCCCGTGCCGGGATGGCGCGACCGCGGGTAGTCGAAATGCCCCGGCCATCGCAGCGTGGTCGGGGCGTTCTCTTCCATCCATAGCTTTTGATCCGTTCACTTTGTGGGGAGCGGTGGGGTGCCATTCGACTTTTATATCAATATTCTGGTGGCTGGTGTGCTCAACGGTACCGTCTATGGACTGATGGCGCTGGGGTTGTCCGTAATATTCGGTGTAATGCGCATCGTAAATTTTGCCCACGGCGAGATGATGGTCATGGGGATGTACGCGGCGTTCATGCTGAATGTGTGGTTGGGTGTAGATCCATTGGTCGCATTGCCTTTTGTAGCGTTGGCGCTCTTTGCGTTTGGTTTTGGGCTGCAAACGACGATTATCAATCGATTCATTAACGTTCCGGAACACCAGCAATTCCTGCTGTTGCTGGCCGTGGGAATAATCCTCACCAACGCCATGATCCTGCTGTTTGGGCCTGATGCGCGCGCTATCCAGGTCAGTTACGCTTTTGACAGTATTGAGCTGGGTGTTTTGGTGATCGATAAAGTGCGCATCTACGCCGCTGGAACGGCAGCGATCATCGCCGCGCTCCTGTTCGGATTTTTCAGATACACGCGCATGGGCAAGGCCATTCGCGCCTGTGCCGACAATTTCCTTGGCGCCCAAGTGATCGGTTTGAACATTAAACTCCTTTACGCGGTGACGTTTGGTATCGGGGCGGCCTGTGTCGGTGCCGCGGGTACCCTGATAGTGATGTTGGTCGATGTTCACCCGCACCTCGCGGTTGATTTCACCCTGCTGGCATTCGTCATTGTTATCGTCGGTGGCCTGGGCAGTCTCAGCGGCGCGCTGATTGGCGGTATTCTCGTCGGTGTGGCAGAGACATTGCCCGCCCTTCTTACTTTCGTCTCCATTCCGCCATCCATGAAGAGCATGTTCAGTTTCGCCTTGTTGATTTTGATCCTGCTCGTCCGCCCCCAAGGCTTGTTGGGTAAAAAGGCATGAGATTCGCGCTTTTTGAGAACATACCGCCCGTACTTCTGCGCTGGCTCTGCGCATTGGCGATCGCTCTGTTCTGTGCGCCGCTGTTTGCCGGTGACTATCTGCTGTCGATACTCATACTGATTCTCTATTTCGCATATGTCGGGCAGGCCTGGAACATCATGATGGGATTTGCCGGGCAGTTATCGCTTGGGCACTCCCTTTATGTCGGGCTCGGCGCCTATACCGCGGCCGCATTGTTTGTGCACTTTGCTGTGGCGCCCTGGCTGGGTGTGATACTGGCGATCGGTGTGTCGACCGCCGTGGGCTGCGGCATTGGTTATCTCGGATTTCGTTTTGGGGTGAAGGGGGTCTACTTTGCGCTGCTCACCATTGCGGTAGCGGAGTTTACGCGCATTCTTTTCGATCATTTCGGCTGGGTTGGAGGATCGAGCGGACTCTTCCTACCGGTGGAAAATCGTAGTGAAAACGATCTCCTCAACCTGCGCGGATCGCCGGCGATGTTTTTCTACGTCATTCTTCTATTGACGTTTGCCGCGTTGTTCATCAATCACCTTCTGCTGCGATCACGGATAGGCTACTACTGGTTGGCCATACGTGAGGACCAGGATGCGGCAGAGGCGGTGGGGGTGCCGGTTTTCAGGTATAAGATGCTCGCCGTCGCCCTTTCGGCAGGTATGACATCGATCGGTGGTGTATTCCACGCGTTCTATTACAACAACCTCTATCCGGAGAATATATTCTCCATGCACAAATCGATCGAGATAATCCTTGGTCCCATCATCGGGGGGGTCGGTACGCTGTTCGGCCCCATTCTCGGTGCCTTTATCCTGACCACGGTCGGCGAAACGCTGACCCACCTTACCGAAGGCTTTGCGGCGGATGGGATAAAGGCGTTCGTCTACGGTATTTGTCTGTTACTGATCGTATTCTTCCGGCCCAGCGGCGTGTGGCCCTGGTTGCGGCAGTTGTTGGCCCGTGAACGGAGACACAATCCATGAGCGATGCAACGACACCGCTGCTGGCTGCGCACTATGTATCCAAAAGTTTCAGCGGATTGCGTGCCGTCGCGGATGTCTCGTTTGAAGTGGTACGAAATAGCGTCACTGCGCTGATTGGACCCAATGGTGCCGGGAAGACGACTGTTTTCAATTTGATATCCGGCGTATGCCGCCCTGACAGTGGTCATGTCGAGCTGGATGGTCAATCCGTGATGAGCCTGCGCCCCGATCAGATTTGCAGAGCGGGGGTGGGAAGAACCTTTCAGATTGCCAAACCGTTTGGTGATCTGAGTGTTGCAGACAATGTGGCGATCGGTGCGCTGAGTACAACATCGTCGGTAAAAGAAGCACGGCGTCGAACACGTCGTATTCTCGAGTTGTTGGAACTCGGTGAAGAGAGCGACAAGCCGGCGCACAGTCTGACTTTGCCGGGCCGCAAACGACTTGAAGTGGCACGGGCGCTGGCCACGGAACCAAAAATACTGTTGCTCGATGAGGTCATGGCGGGGTTGCGCCCCACCGAGACCGATCGCATGGTAGAGATTCTACGCGAACTCAATCGCAGCACCGGACTCACGATACTGCTGATTGAGCATGTGATGCGTGCGGTGATGGCGTTGTCCGAACGGGTTGTGGTGCTGAACCATGGGAAGACAATCTGTATTGGGACACCGCAGGAAGTGGTGAAGGATCCTCAGGTGCTGGAATGCTATTTGGGAGAGGAAGCGCCGCAGTGCTGAGGGTCGATGGTATAGAGCTCTACTATGGTGACGCTCAGGCGCTGGATGGCGTAACGCTCGAAGTCCCGCAAGGGGAGATTGTAGCCATTGTTGGTGCAAATGGTGCCGGCAAGACCTCACTGATTCACGCCATTGCGGGTATTCACGCACCGCAGAGTGGGCGCATCACTTTTGACAATCAGGAGATCACCGGTTGGTCCAGCCACCGCACTTGCGACCTCGGCATTGGACAGGTTGCCGAGGGCAGGCAGATATTCCCCACTTTGAGCGTGCTCGAAAATCTGGAGATGGGGGCGGTTATCCCACGTGCCCGGGCAGCGCAACAACAGACATTGGACCGGGTTCTGGAGCTTTTCCCACGGCTTCGCGAGCGGCGCAAACAAGCAGCGGGTACGCTGTCGGGTGGCGAACAGCAGATGCTGGCCATCGGGCGTTGTCTGATGGGACAACCGAGCCTGATTATGTTTGATGAGCCCTCGCTGGGATTGGCACCACGGGTGGTGCAGGAAGTATTTCAAGTGATACGGGACCTCCACGACAACGGCATGACCGTATTGCTGGTCGAGCAGAACGTGGCTTTGTCGCTGCGTATGGCGCAGCATGCGTACGTACTGGAGAACGGGAGAATAGTGACCCAGGGAACCGGTACTGAGTTACTGCGCAATCCCAAGGTCAGGGAGGCTTACATGGGACTGTGATCGGCGACTGCCCGCGGATGGATCCGCCGCCGGAACTGGACCATGGCCGGTTTCGTCGGACAAAAAAAGCCGACTCAGGGGGAGCCGGCAAGTGCTTGAGGAAGAGAGAGGTACAACAGTAGAGAATCAGAGACCTGCTTTTTCCACCGCCTCTTCGTAACCTTCCGGCAGTGAGTGGGCGACGCCTTTGTGGCAATCGATGCAGGTGCGGTTTTCATCCATGGCCTCTTCATGACGATCAGCGCTGCGTGATTCCTGACGTGTAAGATCCATGGAGTCGAAATGGTGACAGTTGCGGCATTCGCGTGAGTCGGTGTCCTTCATCTCGCGCCAGACGTTCATGGCCAGTTGCAGACGTTTGGCCTCGAATTTTTCCGGGGTATCCACGGACCCCAGAATCTTGTGATAGAGCTCGTTGCTCGCCTTGATTTTCCGAACGACCTTGTGCACCCACTCTCTCGGTACATGACAATCGGGACACGTGGCGCGCACGCCGGTGCGGTTGCTGAAGTGGATGGTTTCCTGTAATTCCGAGTAGACGTTCTCTTCCATCTCATGGCAGGAGATGCAGAACTCCTCGGTATTGGTAAGTTCCATCGCCCAGTTGAAACCACCCCAGGCGACAACGCCGATCACCGCTCCCACGAGAAGTATGGTCACAGCACTCATGCCTCTTCCAGTCATCTTGTCCGCGCTCCTTTTTGCCGCTCAAACCCAATATGTCGCAACGCTGTCAGACGGATTGACGAACCGTTGGATGGGGATTATCCGCCTTCTGAATTGACCATCCTTGACACACATCAAGGGTGCCCGTTTGGGATATACGCACCGGATTCGTGCGCTGCGTGGATCGGAATGAGTACCGGGCGGTGAGGGGTAGACCAGCCTGGAGGGTCGTTACCGGTGACATCGCCTCAGGCGGGCAATTCGATCACCATGCGCGCGCCGCCGAGTGCAGCGGTGCCGATTGTAATGTGACCGCCATATGCCTCGACAATATCGCGAACCATTGCCAGGCCGATACCGTGCCCGGGCACATGCGTATCGGCCCTGACACCGCGTTGCAGGATTTCGTTGGCCCGGAGCTCAGCTATGCCGGGCCCGTCGTCTTCCACGCTCATGCAGAGACCCCCTTTGGCAGAGAGGGGATACGCGACGATGCTCACTTCGTGCCGACCCCATTTACAGGCGTTATCCAGGAGGTTGCCTGCCAGTTCCATGAGATCGCCGAGTTCTCCGCGAAAGCGTGTCTGCGGATCAATGGTGCTGCTTATCTGCAGCTGTTTGTCGGCATAGACTTTGCGCAGCGATGCGACAATCTTCTCCACCACCTCATCCACCGCCAACGGTGCGGCCAGCGGAGACCGGCCGGCCATGGCTGCTTTCTGAAGCTGGTAGTCGACGATTTCACGCATCCGGGCGACTTGATCGCGCAGCGTGCCGCGCTCTTCGACCGA
The DNA here is from genome assembly GCA_008501635.1 of Pseudomonadota bacterium. NCBI lineage: Bacteria > Pseudomonadati > Pseudomonadota > Pseudomonadota bacterium. The sequence goes on along the minus strand of QQUJ01000030.1, from coordinate 36,256 downwards.
AATGTCAGGAACGTCGCTCAGGCCGCCGAGCACGGCCAGGGGTGTCTTGAGGCTGTGCGCCAGATCGCCGAGGGTATTGCGGTAACGTTCCAATTGGGCGCGTTCGTGACGCAAGAGGGCGTTGATATTGCCGGTCAGAGACGCCAGTTCCCTGGGGTACTCGCCTTCGAGCCGCTGGTGCTTTCCGGCCTCGATGGCTGACAGATCATCGGCGACACGACGCAGTGGGCGCAGTCCCCAGCGCACCACCAGGCCTTGGACGCCAAGCAGCAGCGCGGCCAGTGCGGTCAACCAGCCCCAGAGTGTGCGGCGAAAACTGCTGATCTGTTCGCGCAAAGGCTTCAGGTGTTCCGCCACGTGGTAGGTGAGGGCGTGGCTGGTGCCTGTGGTACCTTCCCAGACGATCGCAAAACTGAGCTCCAGCAGGGCGCTCCCGTCGTCTGTCGTAATGCTTGTATACCGGCGTTCGCCCGCAGCCAGATCGTCCGCATAGGCGAGCTGCTGACCCAGGTGCGAGCCGGATTGCCACAATTCCCCCTCGGTTGCCGAAGTCACCTGGGCATAAAGTCCGCTTCCCGGAGTCGAGAAACGCGGATCGGCCAGCGAACGCGCGATGCGCACGCGCCCGTCGGGCGAAACCTCGGAGGCGGCCAACAAGGCGTAGATGTGCCCCTGCAACCGATCGCGCAATGCGGTTTCGGCGCTTTGACGAAAAGCGCGATCCAGCGAAAACCCGGTGATGCTGATGAAGGCTGTGAGGACGATGCTGGCCGCCAGCAACAGGCGTCCGTGCAGCGAACGCATCAGCCGGATTCCGCCGGCGGGTTTACCCGCTGCCCGCATGATGGATTCGGACTCAGGGTCAAGCTGGCAAAGCAGGTTGAGCGATCGCCCGCCGCGTCATAGCCGGGGCTATGGCTCAAGGGCGATCGCTCAAGATGCGCAGCCAGATGGGGTCTGAGCCCGAATAGGACAAGCCCTGTTCCGGCTGGGTAGTTCCACTGAGGTGCCGAGCCTTTGAGTAGACGCACTATCCGACTCCGTGATCGTCCGACTTCATGTGAGAGGCGGGTTAAAGCGGTAGCCCTGGCCGCGCAGAGTCTCGATCGGTTTCAGGCTGCCGGTGGGATCGAGCTTTTTACGCAGACGTCCGACGAAGACCTCGATGACATTGCTGTCGCGATCGAAATCCTGATCGTAGACGTGCTCGGTCAACTCGACCTTGGAAACCACCTTGCCGGTATGCAGCATCAGGTACTCGATGATCCGGTATTCGTAGGCGGTGAGATCGATGGTTTGTCCATCCAAAAACACCGCTTGCGCGCGCGTGTCCAGCACCAGCGGGCCGAACTCCCGCTGGGGTTGCGTCCAGCCGGCCGCGCGCCGTACCAGGGCATTGAGCCGGGCCAGGAGCTCTTCGACGTGAAACGGTTTCACCAGATAGTCGTCGGCCCCCGCCTCCAGCCCCTCCACCTTGTCCTGCCAGCGGCCCCGCGCGGTCAGAATCAGGATCGGGAACCTTTTGTCGGCGGCGCGCGCGGAACGAATCACTTCGATGCCCGACAGTTTGGGGAGACCAAGATCGATGACGGCACAGTCGTAGGGGTATTCCATTGCCATGTACAGCCCCTCTTCGCCGTCGGCGGCGGCCTCCGCGATATAGCTGTGATCGCGGAGTTGGGCCAGAAGTTGTTCGCGAAGCGAAGCTTCGTCTTCGATGATCAGAACACGCATGGCAATGGATAGGCCGGGTATCAGTTGTCGCGGGATCGGGGATCGACCGCGATTTCGCGTACCCGACCGTCGGGAGTCAAAACACGGACGCGAAACACCTTGCGACCGTCCTGGTTCTCTTCCTCGACACCCAGGGCCTGCCCGCCGGTGCGGCGTTGTACTTCGGCGGCCGCCTCCGACGCACTCATCTCCGCGGAACGACGCTTTTTGGCTGCAGTGGCCTCATCGGCGGTGACGCCGGTGAGGGCGATCAACGCTGCCAACAACAGGCTAGGTACTGATTTCGACATACGGATCCCCCACTGTCGCTCGCGGGCGGCGGTCATGCCCGCCGCACGCTTTGGGGCATGATACCGCCACCCATGCGCAAGGCGGAAACCCGGCATACTCAGAAGACCGGAGTGACCGTGACCGCCACCGGGATACGGTCGCCCGGATCGCGATCCATGCGGGTCTCGAAGATTTCACCGCGATAGCGGTACTTGACCCGATAGCCAATCGTGCGTTGTTCCGTGTAGCTCTCCTGCACCACGCGGCAGCGCTGCTCGGTAGCGGTCGTTGGCGCGTAACGGGTGTTGGCGTGTGCGTTGTCGGCACCGATCGAAGCCCCTAGCAGGGTGCCCGCGACAGTGGCGATCTTGCGGCCCCGACCATCGCCGATCTGATTGCCGATCACGCCACCAATGATGCTGCCGAGGATAACCGGAGTCGCCGAACTGCGACCGGCAGGCGCCTCGTAGGTCACCTGTTCCTGCCAGCACTCCTCGCGCGGTGTGGAAACCTCGATCTGGCGGTAAATGGGCGTCACATCGATGACTTTGGCGGAGTCGCGATAGGTGTGGCGACCCGCGTTGTGGCCACCGGCGTAGGCGCTGCCGGCAAAGACAGTGGCGGTCAAGGTGGCAATCAGTAATTTGTTCTGGGTCTTCATGGTGGTGCTCCCTCTGAATAGGGCGGGTTGCCTTGGGTTGGGTACAGAGTAGGGGAGCGAAGCTGAACGGCGGCTGAAGTGATTGTGCGAAATGGTCTGGCGAATCCGGAGACCGGGTCGGGCGGTGAGACCTTAAGGGGTGATCGCGAATGAATTCGCTCCTACGGTGCCCCAAGCCAGTATTGTAGGAGCGGCTTCAGCCGCGAAACGACGGTGACCCAAGCCGGTATTGTAGGAGCGGCTTCAGCCGCGAAACGACGGTGCCCCGAGCCGGTGTTGCAGGAGCGGCTTCAGCCGCGAAACGACGGTGCCCCGAGCCGGTGTTGCAGGAGCGGCTTCAGCCGCGAAACGACGGTGCCCCGAGCCGGTGTTGCAGGAGCGGCCTCAGCCGCGAAACGACGGTGCCCCAAGCCGGTGTTGCAGGAGCGGCTTCAGCCGCGAAACGACGGTGCCCCGAGCCGGTATTGTAGGAGCGGCTTCAGCCGCGAAACGGGTCGGTGGCCCGCAACGCCTGGCATCAGACCTCGCGTTGACGTTCCAGAAACGCCAGCGACCGGATGCCGAACCAGCTGAAAGCTTCACCGTCCACGAGTGCCATGGGAAAGGGCAGCTTGAGTAGTTCTGCCCTGTACCGTTCGAAGGGATAGGGCTCGGTGGAGAAGAGCAGCAGCGGCTGTGGATCGCCGGGTTGCGGTAATTCGATAACCGGGTAGGGTTCGCTGTAGCGTGGCAGCGCCCATCCGCAACCGAGGTGCGTGAGCATGGAGGCGATGAAGGTATCGTGACCGATGCTCATCCAGGGCTTGCGCCAGATGAGGTAGATGCACTGCCGGGGCTCGACCTTGGGGCGACGCCACCAGTCGACAACACCGGGCAGTTGACTCAGTGCTCTGGGAACTGGGGCTCTGCCGACGATGCGCCGCCAGCGCTCACCGATCGTCCGCAGCTCGACGTTCTCAAGCCGCTCAGCCAGCGCAGCACAGGTCGCCGAAACGTCGTCCACGGCCCGGATATGGGTGGGGAAGACGGGAAATGGGCATTCATCGGCTATCGTCTGGGTATTCTCTTCGCGATCCATCACCACCAGGTCTGCCCGCAGGTGCCGCCACCGCGACCAGTCGAGCTGCTTGGTGCCGCCGAGCACCGGGATGCCGGATACGGCTGCGGCGGGATGAATGCAGTAACGGGTACGCCCGACCACCTCGATACCGCAGGCGATGAGCGTCTCGGTCCAGGAGGGGACCAGCGAGATGACACGCATCAAAGGGTGATGGTCTCGCCCCGAGTGGGAATCGCCGCATTCCAGCCGTGACGGTCGAGGAAGGCACGCTGCAGGATCAGCATCTTCTCGTTTTCGCCGTGCACCAGAAAGAGTCGGGGTCTCGACTCTTTGAAGTGGCCGGCCCACTCCAGCAGCTGCGACTGCCCGGCGTGGGCGGAGAAGCCGCCCAGGGTATGGATGGTGGCGCGCACTGCGATCTCCTCGCCCAGCAGTTTCAATTTTTCGGCACCGTCGATAAGGGCCCGACCGGGAGTGCCGCGGGCCTGATAACCGACGATCACCACATGGGCGTCGCGCCGCCACAGGTTGTGTTTCAGATGATGGCGAATGCGGCCACCCGTGCACATGCCGCTACCGGCGATGATGATGGCGCCACCCTTGATCTGGTTCAACGCCATGGATTGCTCGGCGGTACGGCTGTATTGGAGGATGGGCAGCCACTGGCTCCAGTCGTGGTGCATGGCTTCACGAAACTCGGGGTCATCGCTGTTGAAGAGCTTGGTGAAGCGGGTGTAAATGGTACTGGCCTCGATGGCCATCGGGCTGTCGAGGAAAACCGCCTGCTGGGCGAGCCGACCTTCACGGTGAAGGTCGCCCAGGTAGTAGATGAGATCCTGCGTGCGGCCAACCGCGAAAGAGGGGATCAGGACGTTGCCACCGCTCTGCGCCGCGGCGGCCAGGGCGGCCTGAAACTCTTCGAGGGTTTCATCGTGCGGGCGGTGATCGCGGTCTCCGTAGGTGGATTCGATCAGCAATAGATCGGCATCTTCGACCACCTCGGGATCGTGCATCAGCGGTGAGCATTGGTTGCCAAGATCCCCCGAAAACACCAGCTTGCGGGTCTCATTTTCGATCGCGATCCACAACTCGACGATCGCCGAACCGAGGATGTGGCCGGCATCGCGAAAACAGCACTCGATTCCGGGCACCACCTCGAAGCGTTCGCCGTAGCGTTGCGGGGAGCGCAACTCCAACGCCGTCTCCACATCGTCGAGTGTGAACAGCGGTTCGATGGGGGGCTTGCCCGAGCGTTGGCGACGGCGATTCTCCCATTCGGTGTCTTTCAGCTCCAGGTGGGCGGCATCCTTGTGCAGCAATTCGATCAAGGCATAACTGGCGCGGGTCAAATAGATGGGGCCGGAGAAGCCGTTGCGCACCAGCGCCGGGATGCGCCCCGAGTGGTCGAGGTGCGCATGGGAGAGCACGACCGCATCGATTTCGCGCGGATCGAATGGGAAAGTCGGTGCCGCGTTGTCCTCCGGTTCGCCTTGCACCATGCCGCATTCCAACAGCACACGGTGGTTGCCGGTGTCGATGAGATAGCAGGAGCCGGTGACCTGTTGTGCCGCGCCGTGAAAACTCAGAGTTGCCATTCAAAGATGTCCTGGGGTGGGCCGATGAGGGGTGGATGGGGCGTTTCGCTTCCGGATCAGCGCCTTTTCAATTTCGACCAGGAATAAGACCGATGAGGCCACAAGAATGATGATCCCCCATTGCTGAGCTTCCAGGGCGCGGGTGTCGAACAGCTTCTGCAGCGGGCCGAAATAGGTGAAAGCGAGCTGAAAAACGAGCAACACTCCGATCGCGACCAGCGCCCAGCGGTTGCCGACCAGTCCATTACGGTTGAGCACCGACGCCGTGAGATAACGGGAGTTGAAGAGGTAGAAGATCTCATACATCACCAAGGTGTTGACGGCGACGGTTCGGGCGTGGGCGAGCTCGCCGCCGCGCGTGATGTCCCACACGAAGAGTCCGAAGGTGCCGGTTACCAGGATCAGCGACACGAACACGATGCGCCAGACCAGCAGCCGCGACAGCAGCGGTTCTCCAGGATCGCGTGGCGGGCGGGCCATGACCCGGGCCTCCGCGGGTTCGAACGCCAGTGCCAGCGCCAGGGTGACCGCGGTGATCATGTTGACCCACAGGATCTGCACCGGGGTGATAGGCAACTGCATGCCGAACAGGATGGCAGCGATCACCGCCAGTGCCTCCCCGCCGTTGGTGGGGAGGATGAAGATGATGGCCTTTTTCAGGTTGTCGAAGACGGTGCGCCCCTCTTCGACGGCGTGGGCGATGGAGGCAAAGTTATCGTCGGCCAGCACCATTTCGGCCGCCTCCTTGGCCACCTCGGTGCCTTTGCGGCCCATGGCGATGCCGACATCGGCGCGTTTCAGCGCAGGCGCGTCGTTGACCCCGTCGCCGGTCATGGCCACCACCTGATCGGCAGCCTGCAGCGCCTGGACCAGGCGCAATTTGTGCTCCGGGCTGGTACGGGCGAAGACATCGGTCCCGAGCACGGCATCGCGCAAGGTGCTGTCGTCCATGGCATCCAGTTCGGGTCCGGTAACGACGCGGGTACCGTCGCCAATGCCCATCTGCAAGCCGATGGCCGTCGCGGTGACGGCATGGTCACCCGTGATCATCTTGACCTGGATACCGGCGGACTGGCACAGCCGCACCGCCTGGATGGCCTCTTCGCGCGGCGGGTCCATGATGCCGACGAGGCCAATCAGCGTCAGGCCGGTCTCGACATCGCCAAAGGCGAGAGCACGACGATCATCCATGGTCGCTTTCCAGGCGATGGCGAGCAGGCGTTGTCCTTTCTGTGCCATGCGATTCATCTGCACGTGCCAATACGTGAGATCCAGCGGGAGGTCCTCACCGCGCATCCGCTGATGGTCACACATCTCCAACAGGCGTTCGGGTGCTCCCTTGACATAGGCGAATCCGTGACCGGCGTGATCGTGGTGGAGGGTGGCCATGAAGCGGTGCTGCGATTCGAAGGGAATGATATCGGTGCGCGGCCACTCCTCCTGTTGGAAGTCGAGATCCAGTCCCGCTTTCATCCCCAATGTGAGCAGCGCACCCTCGGTCGGATCACCCTCCAGCAGCCATTGCCCATCGCGCTGGCTGAGACGGGCGTCGTTGCAGAGCGCTGAGGCGCGCGCGAGCTCACGGAGTATGGGGTAGTCGGATAACTCGACCTCCCGGTTATCCAGCACAAAGCAGCCATGGGGGTCGTAACCACTACCGTTCACCTCGAACATGCCGGTGGCGGTGACAACCGCGGTGGCGGTCATTTCGTTGCGGGTGAGGGTGCCGGTCTTGTCGGAGCAGATGGTGGTGACAGCCCCCAGCGTCTCGACTGCGGGCAGGCGACGAATGATGGCATTGCGCCGGGCCATGCGCTGAACGCCAATGGCCAGCGTAATGGTCATGATGGCGGGCAATCCCTCGGGAATCGCTGCCACGGCCAGTCCTACCCCGGCCAGGAACATCTCGGTGGTGCTGTAATCACGGACCCAGATACCGAAGAAAAAAGTCAGCGCGGCTATAACCAGGATGGCGCCGGTCAACCAGCGGGCGAATCCCGCCATCTTGCGTAGCAGGGGCGTGGTGAGCGTCTGAACATCGCGCAGCAGGGTGCTGATGCGGCCTATTTCGGTGGCATCGCCGATGGCGACCACAACCCCGGTGCCCTGCCCGTAGGTCACCAGGGTACCCGAGTACACCATCCCTTCGCGATCGCCCAGCGGTGCATCCTCCGCGACGGCCGCGGTCGATTTTTCCGCGGGCACCGACTCGCCGGTCAGCATGGCCTCTTCGATCTGCAGCTCCCTTGTATGGATGAGCCGCAGGTCCGCCGGTACCTTGTCGCCCGACTGAACGAAGACGATATCGCCAGGCACGAGCTCCGCGGCGTCCACCAGAGTCTGGTGGCCGTTGCGCCGCACCGAAGCCTGTTGCGAGAGCATGCCGCGGATGGCGTCCAGGGCCTTTTCCGCCTTGCCTTCCTGAATGAAACCAATCAGGGCGTTGAGGACAACCACGGCGAGGATGACGCCGGTATCGACCCAATGCGCGAGAAAGGCCGTCATTGCTGCCGCGGCGAGCAGGACATAGATCAAAACGTTGTGGAACTGAAACAGGAAGCGAGCCAGCGGCCCGCTTTTCTTTGGCGGTCGCAGCCGATTGAATCCGTAGCGCCGCCGGCGCTCGGCGACCTGCGTATCGCACAATCCTTCGGTACTGCTGTCGACACCCGCGAGCGCATTCTGCGCACTCAAGGTGTGCCAATTGTTAGGATTGTCTATTTCGGTGTCGATCGCCATGTTGCAGCCAGAAACGGAGCCGGGGAGGGCATCCTTTGCATCAGCATGCTAACGAGAACACCGTGTCAAAACCATTGAGCTGAATCAAAAACGAAAAAGACCGATGCAAACCGGTCTTTAAAGGGGGATGGTATGGTGGGCGGTACTGGGATTGAACCAGTGACCCCTGCCGTGTGAAGGCAGTGCTCTCCCGCTGAGCTAACCGCCCGAAAGAGGCGGGTGAGTATATACAGGGGTCGAAAACGCGTCAATTTGCAAGGCAGAGTGAGGGTGGCGTTGTTACAATACGCCCCTTTCCCTGGCCCCACATTGCGGTTTACCTCGATGACAACGATCCGTACCCGATTCGCACCCAGCCCAACCGGCTATCTGCACGTAGGAGGTGCACACACCGCACTCTTCTCCTGGCTCTATGCGCGCCGGCACGGTGGCACCTTTGTCCTGCGCGTCGAGGACACTGATCTGGAGCGCTCCACGGCCGAGTCGGTCAATGCCATCCTGGAAGGGATGACCTGGTTGGGGCTCTCGTATGACGAGGGGCCCTTCTTTCAGACCAAGCGTTTCGATCGCTACGGCGCGGTGATCGGGCAACTGCTGGCCGAGGGCAAGGCCTATCGCTGCTACTGTTCGCGGGAGCGCCTGGAGGCCCTGCGCGAAGAGCAGATGGCCAGGAAGATCAAGCCGCGCTATGACGGATTGTGTAAAACGCGCAGGGACCAGCCCGAGGACGAGCCCTACGTGATTCGTTTTCGCAATCCCGTGGGTGGCGAGGTAGTGGTCGACGATCTGGTGCAGGGGCGCATCGTCTTTCGTAACGATGAAATGGATGATCTGATCATCGCCCGCTCGGATGGGACGCCGACCTACAATCTGACGGTGGTGGTTGACGATCTCGACATGGCGATCACCCATGTCATTCGTGGCGCCGACCACATCAACAACACGCCGCGGCAGATCAACATCATCGAGGCGCTGGGTGGAACGGCGCCGCTTTACGGGCACCTGCCGCTGATACTGGGACCAGACGGTGAAAAGCTTTCGAAGCGTCACGGCACTGTGAGTGTCATGCAGTTCCGCGCAGATGGGTTGTTGCCGGAGGCGCTCCTTAATTACCTCGTGCGACTGGGTTGGTCACACGGCGATCAGGAGATCTTTACCATCGACGAGATGACCCAGTTGTTCGATATCAGCAATGTCAACCGGGCGAACGCTGCGTTCAATCGCGACAAACTGCTGTGGCTCAATCAGCATCACATCACCAATGCCGACCCCGCTTACATTGCACACCAGCTGAGCTGGCACTTGGGGAATCTCGGCATCGATCCGGCACAGGGACCGGATCTGGTCGAGGTGGTGAAGGCGCAGCAGGGGCGGGCCAAAACGCTGGTCGAGATGGCCGAGATCAGCGCGTTCATCTATCGCGATTTCGATGAATTCGAGCCACAGGCGGCCAAAAAGCATCTGCGGCCCGTGGCGCTGGCGCCGTTGAGCAAGATGCGCGAGGCGTTGGCAGGGCTGCCGGACTGGCAAGCGGAGGTGCTGCACGATTGCGTGAATGCAGTGGCCGAGTCGCTTGGCCTCAACATGGGCAAAGTGGCGCAACCGCTGCGGGTGGCCGTAGTCGGGCGCGCCGCGTCGCCGGGGATCGACGTGACGCTCTGGCTGGTAGGCAAAGAGGCGACGCTGCGTCGCCTTGACAAGGCCTTGGCGTTTATTGAAGAACACGCCACGGCAGCGGAATAACCATCACGATTTTGCGTAGGAGCGGTTTCAACCGCGAATAGGTTTGCGTTCCGTTGGCCGATTCGCGGCCAAAGCCGCTCCTGCCGGGGATTGAAACTGAATATGGGCAACACCGAGACACCGGGCTCCTCGAATTTCATCCGCGACATCATCGATGCCGATCTGAGTTCAGGAAAACACGACCGCATCGTGACGCGGTTTCCACCGGAGCCGAACGGCTATCTGCACATCGGGCATGCCAAGTCGATCTGCCTGAACTTCGGCATCGCGCGCGACTATCCGGGCGCTATCTGTCATTTGCGTTTCGATGACACCAACCCGCACAAGGAGAACATTGAGTTTGTCGACGCCATCTGCGAAGACGTGCACTGGCTGGGATTCGACTGGCAGGACAAGCTGTTCTACGCCTCCGACTATTTCGACCGGCTTTTCGAATTTGCGATGCACCTCATCGATCAGGGCGAAGCCTACGTGTGCGAACTCACGCCTGACGAGATGCGGGAGTACCGCGGCACATTGAAGGAGCCCGGCAGGGAGAGTCCCTACCGGAACCGGTCGGTTGCTGAAAACCGCGATCTGTTCCAGCGCATGCGCGCAGGTGAATTCGCCGATGGTTCACGCACGCTGCGCGCGCGCATCGACATGGCTGCGCCCAATATCAATCTGCGCGACCCGGTGATCTATCGCATCAAGCACGGCGCTGTGCATCACCAGACCGGCCAAGCGTGGTGCATCTACCCCATGTACGATTTTGCGCACAGCCTATCGGATGCCATCGAGGGTATTACCCATTCGCTCTGTACGCTGGAGTTCGAGGATCACCGATCGCTCTACGACTGGTTCCAGGAGCACTGCGGTATCGAGGCGCGATCGCGGCAGCTCGAGTTTTCGCGCCTGGAGTTGGAGCATACCGTGCTCAGCAAACGAAAACTGACGCGCCTGGTCTCCGAAGGGCATGTCACCGGTTGGGACGATCCACGTATGCCAACCCTTGCCGGGATGCGTCGCCGGGGATACCCGCCAGCGGCCATCCGTAACTTCTGCAACCGCATCGGTGTTACCAAGTCGTTCCACCGCATAGAAATGGGACTGCTTGAGAGTTGCATACGGGAAGAGCTCGACATCTCGGCGCCAAGGCGCATGGCGGTCCTGCGGCCGATCAGGGTGGTAATCGAGAACTATCCTGCCGATCGCGAAGAGGAAATCATCGCCGCCAACCATCCCAAGGACGAGGCCATGGGGCAGCGTACGCTGCGGTTCACGCGTGAGATCTATATCGATCGCGAGGATTTCCGGGAGGAGGCTCCCAATAAGTACAAACGTTTGGTGACGGGCGGCGAAGTGCGGCTGCGCAACGCCTATGTGATCCGCTGCGACGAAGTGGTTAAAGACTCGGGCGGCGAGATCCACGAACTGCGCTGCAGCTACGACCCCGCTACCCTGATCACCAACCCGGATGGTCGCAAGGTGCGGGGGGTCATCCACTGGGTGTCAGCACGGTCTGGAGTACAGGCGGAGGTGCGCCTCTATGAGCGCTTGTTCGCGAACCCCGATCCTGAGGATATGCCGGAAGGTCAGGATTTTATGGGATCACTCAACCCCGATTCGCTGCAGGTCCTGGATCAGGCGGTGGTCGAGCCAGAACTCGCCGAAGCACCCTGCGGCAGCGTCTTCCAGTTCGAACGCGAGGGCTACTTCTGCCGCGACGCGAGCAACGCCGATGGCGGAAAACCGGTGTTTAACCGCGTCGTCACGCTGCGGGATTCCTGGGTCAAAATCGAAAATCGGGCTGAGTCCTAACTCAATAGGAAATAAAGAAATAGTTGGTACAGAGCAGGGTGGATCGGGGTATGGGATCAATCTTGACACCCATAAATCGGTAGCGTAAAGTTCCGCGTCTCTTTTGGGGCTATAGCTCAGCTGGGAGAGCGCTTGAATGGCATTCAAGAGGTCGGCGGTTCGATCCCGCCTAGCTCCACCAAAAGCCAAGGGTTGGTGCCATCACCAACCCTAACTTTTGTCCCCTTCGTCTAGAGGCCTAGGACACCGCCCTTTCACGGCGGCGACAGGGGTTCGACTCCCCTAGGGGACGCCACTATTTTGTGCGTCATACGCGGTTCCCATCGTGTCGGATACGCCAAACCTCTCTGATCGGCAAAGGATCATTGAGGTTTGGCGCGCTTTTGCCCGTTGACCCTGAAATAGCGGCATGCTGCGTTCCACAACGGTCGATCTTTGCGTTGCGAGGCGGGAGGTTCCGAGCCGATCTGCAGACGTATCAGTATTTCGTTAAGGGGTGTCGAATTTATTTACACCGCTGCGTTTTGAGCTTTTACGCGTGGATAACAAAAAATAACGTGAAATAACAATTAGTTAAGTATTCTCTGAATAGTTGAATAATCTAATCAGTGGCAACAGATAGCCAAATAAGTGTAAAAAATAGCATGCATTACCTGCACAAGCATGGGTGTCGTTTAATCAGTAACTACCTCTATTAAAAAGAAAAATATTATTTAGGCGCGGTAATTGCAGTGTTTTTAGGCATGGACCAGGCTGTCTGGGTTTATAGGGATAACCAATGAAATTACGAAACCTTCTTCTCGTTAGCGCTCTGGTGGTTGCGTGGACTGCGCCGGTCAGTGCCAATGTCATTTACGATACCTACTGGGGCGCAGCGCCTACTTCCAGCAGTTATGCCGATCGAGATGTCATCGGGAGCCTGAGCAACTTCGACACTGAGAGGGTGGAGGTTACACGCAACGGCAACCTCGTAACGTTCGACATCTACACCGCCTTCGCCGGGAACTCCGGTAACCTCTTTCGAAACTATACCCAGGGACGTACGGGAATCGGGTACGGCGATCTTTTCCTGGCAAGTGTTTGGGATCCGAACGGTAGCGAACCCTACTACACAGAGGACAACGCGGCATTCGGGACATTCTGGGAATATGGCTTGGTGCTGGATAACCGATTCAGCAATTCGGGCGGCTCCCTATCCCTGTATGAGTTGAACGGTGCAACCAACGCCGCAAATGCGCGAATGAGTGATGATTTCATGACCGGCAATGCAATCTGGAGGGGCGGTCAAGAGGTGGCGGTAGATATTGGCTCTGGAAACGTCAGCTTGTTGAGCAGGGGAGAAACCTCCAGCGTTGGAAGCTGGTCGGTTGGTGAAGGCTATCTGCGCCTGGTGGCTGATCTCAGCCTGGCCGCCGCTTTAGGGGGAACAGATTTGGCCCTGCATTGGACCATGACCTGTGCCAATGACGTCATCGAAGGTCAGGTCAGAGGTGTTCCCGAACCGGGGAGTCTGGCGCTGTTGGGAGTCGGGCTTTTGGCGTTGGTTGCTGCAGGAAAGCGCCGCAGCAGTAGCGTCTGATCTATCGACAGATATCTTGTTTAAGGCCGTTGCCTCTACTGAATTGGTATGCTCGGGGAGCGCATTGCTATCACCCTGAGCGTACCCTGCTCAACGCATCTCACCGCAAAATCATAGCCTGCGAGTTTTCAGAGCCGATCAGCCTCGTTGGCGATAGTGCTAACCGTTGGGTTGGACTCGGAAACAATCCAATCCACGCGCCTGACCCACCCAAGGCTTCGGTGTAAGCAGAATCCGGCACCGGGCGTCCTACGCTGTAATCCAGTTCAAGCAGTTAAAAATCAAGGTGTTAGCAGGGTGGCACCCCTGGGATTACACGTGTAAGATATTTCTTACACGATTTTACTGATATTTAGGAGAGCAAATACTGATAATAGTATTGGTATTAGCTCTGATTTCGTCTATATTGAATAAAGCTAATCGATGATTAATAACCAACTATTTAATGTATAAATCCTCCGGGGAGTTTCAGCGGCACCATGTACCACCCCCTGTAGGATTGCAGAGATAACTCTTCGCCCAATACGGCTGAGGTTGGCACACCCACAAGTCTAACAATTCAGACTCTGCACATATGATTCGCCTATTTCGACACTACGTACCTGTCTGGTTCTTGCTGCTGGGTTTGGCAGAGTTCGCGATATTTATTGCCAGTATGTACCTGGGTGAGGTAGTCCGCGCCTCAAGCATTCAGGATCATCCCTGGCAGATAGACGCCAAGGCGTGGTCCGGTGTCCTTGTTTTTTCGGTATTAATGAGTTTCAACATGACCATAGTGGGCCTCTATCAGCGCAATCTGGAAGAGGGCCGTGCTGGAGTGTTGCTGCGCGTTGCAGTCAGCTTTCTATTGGCGTTGATGGAGATCGGACTTATAGGGTTCCTGTTTCCTGATGTTTTAACCTGGCGGCGCTCGTTTTTGGTTGCATTTGTCCTTGCGTTCTGGGGAATACTGGCCGCGCGTTATCTTTTCTTCAGACTTATGGATGAGCAGACATTGCGCCGCCGTGTGCTGGTGATTGGAACGGGGCAGCCCGCGCAGGAGCTACTTGGGCTTGCAGCGCAGCCAGGTGCCGGGTTTCAGGTAGTGGGCTGTGTCGGACTGCCGCGGGAAGTTCGGGTAGTTCCCGAGAGCCTTCAAGTGCGATTGGACGGTCCGCTACTGGATTATGTGAGGATGCGGGAGATCGATGAGGTAGTCGTAGCAATTTCTGATAGGCGCGAGAAGCTGCCTATGCACGAGTTGATGGACTGCAAATTGAGCGGCACACGCGTAATGGAGTTTCCATTCTTTTATGAACAGGAGACGGGCAAGGTAATTTTGGAGCATCTGTATCCCAGTTGGTTCATCTATTCTGATGGCTTTCGACATAGCGCATTGCAGTCATCGCTGAAGCGTGCCTTTGATCTCCTGGCCAGTTTGGCACTGCTTTCGTTCATCTGGCCGGTCATGCTGTTCACTTCTCTGGCCATTTGGTTGGAAACCAGAGGGGAGGGAGATGTTTTCTTTCGACAGAAACGGCTCGGTTTGGGAAGTAAAGTCTTCGAAGTTATAAAGTTTCGTAGTATGCGGATGGATGCCGAGGCGGATGGCGTTGCGCGTTGGGCTACGGCCAATGATAATCGCGTTACGACGATTGGGCGATTCATTCGCAAAACCAGGATTGATGAATTGCCCCAGCTTTGGAATGTATTCAAAGGTGAGATGAGTTTCGTAGGACCGCGGCCTGAACGTCCGGAGTTTGTCGAAACCCTGTCCCAGCGAATCCCTTATTACGGTGAACGCCATCGTATTCGACCCGGCATAACAGGTTGGGCGCAGGTGTGTTATTCGTACGGTGCTTCCGAAGAGGATGCGGCCGAGAAGCTGAGATACGACCTGTATTACCTAAAGAATCATAGTATCTTTCTCGATTTTCTGATCATGTTGCGCACGTTTGAGGTGGTGCTCTTGGGGCGAGGGGCGCGTTAAGCTAATCTGGTGCTTGAAACTTTCTACGTACTTGCGCAAAGGAGCGATGATTCTGTACGTAATCGACCGATTGGACGCAGCCCTCGCTAAGATGCGGGGGTTTTGTTTTTCGCGCGACCGGTATCAGGTGATTGACTCGCAGAAACTGCGTGTGATGTGGTTTAGTCGCCACTAAGGTATGTGACAAGTGCTGGCGTTAGACATTGGCACTATCGGTTATCTGTTCTCCGTCGCGGCTTACGTCGCTCTGGCGATTGTATTGCTTATCGGCTGGCGCGATCGCAAGTTGCACGGCGCCCTCCTGATCACGGTGGCACTGACCAGCTTGTTGTGGGCGGCAGTTCTCGCCTGGCAAGGAACATTTACCACCCAATCTGATCAACTCGTTCTAATAACGGAATTCCTCAGGGATTCAGCGTGGGTGGCTTTCCTTTGGGGAATTCTTCGCAAAGGTGGGGCCAGTTCAAAAGCCATCCCGCGCGCGATCGACGCGGTGGCGCTCATTTCTGTTGGTTTGGTCCTGGGTTCGCTTGTGCTCATAACCTTCCCGGAGCAACTGATCGATGAAGCCACTCTCTCCACCATTCTACTTCTCAGCAAAATCGGTCTTATTCTGGCGGTATTGATACTGGTCGAGCATCTGTTTCGTTACACGGCTGCGCAGAGACGATGGGCTATCAAGTATCTCTGCCTTGCGATCGTTGGCGTTTATGTTTTTGATTTTTACAAATACGTTGAGGCACTGCTGTTTCAGGATATCGATATTGCTCGTTGGGAGGCCCGCGGATACATCCATGCTCTGGTTGTGCCTTTGATCGCAGTGTCGGCGGCTCGCAATCCACAGTGGCACTTGGATGTCTATGTGTCGCGGCGCCTGGTGTTCCACAGCACCGTTATCGTGGCCTCTGGCAGCTACCTGATCGTTATGGCCGCTGCGGGTTTTTATCTGCGTCGATACGGTGGGGACTGGGGCCACGTTTCGCAGGTGGTCCTTGTTTTTGCAGCAGTGCTGTTTCTGATGATTGTCGCGCTCTCCACGCAGGTTCGCGCCAAGCTGAAGGTGTTCATCAGCAAGCACTTTTTCAACTACCGCTATGATTACAGGGAAGAGTGGCTACGCATGACGCGCACTCTGGTTAGCGGTTCCACAGAAGAGCGGTTACCCATCAGGGCAATTCGCGCAATTGCAGACATACTTGAGAGCCCGGGCGGGCAGTTGTGGCTAAAACAGTCAAACGGTCGATTGCTGCCCGTGGAACGGTGGAATTCATCGGAGTCTCTTGAGATGTCCCAAGCGGACTCCGAGTCCCTGATGCGGTTTCTGCTCGACACGGAATGGGTGATTGAATTGAAGGAGTATCGCGAGCATCGGGATCGCTACCGTGATCTGGTATTGTCTGCAGAACTCCTTGCCGCCGGGAAATTCTGGCTTATCGTGCCGTTGTTGCACGACAGAGATCTGATCGGTTTTATTCTCCTTATTCCGTCACGTGCCACCCAATCAATAAATTGGGAGGACCGCGACATCCTCAAGGTCGCAGCACGGGAAGTGGCCGGTTACCTGGCTCAAAGTGAAACGCTGCGGGCGTTGACCGAAGCGCGGCAATTCGAAGGCTTCAACCGTCTGTCCGCATACATGATTCATGATTTGAAGAATCTCATCGCCCAACTTTCGCTGGTGATAAGCAACGCTCAACGGCATCGGGCCAATCCCGAGTTTCTGCAGGATGTCATTGGTACAGTCGAAAACTCCGTTGCACGAATGACCAGGTTGCTAGAGCAGTTGAGGACAGGAGCCGTGCCCCGGCAATTGGAGCGGGTGGATCTCGTGCAGGTAACGTCTCAGGCGGTGGAAATGCGTTCTGTAACAGAACCACGTCCCCGACTGGTGTCGGGCGATGGGAAAGTGATGTTGGAAGCAGATCGTGATCGACTGTTAGCGATTGTGAAGCACCTGATACAGAACGCTCAGGAAGCAACCGCCGCTAATGGATCCGTAAACGTGCGGGTATGGCGAGAGAATACGCGAGGCTATTTGGCGATTGAGGACAATGGTTGCGGCATGAGCGAGGAATTCATCAGGGAACGCCTGTTTCGTCCTTTCGATACCACCAAAGGGCTTACCGGGATGGGGATCGGCGCTTTCGAGGCCCGTGAAATGTTCCGTGCTTTGGGCGGCGATATCGTCGTGGCGAGCGAACCTGATCGAGGCACGCAGCTGCTGTGCAGTGTTTCATTAAGCGAAGTTGCCGTGGAGCAACCTGCGGTCAGCGACGAAGTGTCATCATGATCACCCTGGTTTATTGTCAGAGGAAGGGATTTGGCACGCTGGCAATTGCGATGCGGGTGCAATCGACATGGATTGAGCACAAGTATCAGCCTGACAGTACCAGCCAGCTCCATCAGTAAGCGTCGTGCCCGATGGATGCAGCGTCAATGATTGATGGTTCTTCGGCCGGAATACAGTTGAAATTTCATCATAAATCTGGGGGCGGAAACACCCAGTGAGCGCGATGGGTTGTTGTAACGCGATTCCCGGGTACCAGTGTCAGATGAGTGGTTGTATGCGGATGCTGAAAAACACGATTACATTACATCGATGCACAAGGAGAGTTCCATGATTTGTCGTAGCAATGGCGCCTCGCTCCTGAGAGCTGCGCTCGTCATGCTGACGTTTGTGGGTTTCGCTATACCATGGGTGACAACCGCTTCAGAAAGAGAGGGGACAATGGGAAGCAAGCCGTGTGAATACGATGTGGTAGTCATAGGGGCATCCTATGCAGCTGGTTGGAAAGTGGAAAATTTGGCGGGGCTGACCTTTGTCAACAAGGGTGTGGGGGGGCAGGAAAGCAACCAGATGCTGGCTCGCTTCGAGCGCGATGTCGTGGCTCTCAAGCCGCGTTATGTCATTATCTGGGGTTTCATTAACGACATATTTCGGGCTGAACGGGCCGATTTGGCGGTACGGGTTGCGGGCACTAAAAACGACCTGAAGGCGATGGTCGAATTAGCCCGGAATAGCGGCATCAAACCGATTCTGGCCACCGAGGTAACAACTGCTGAACCCGCCGGAATAATGAATAGCTTACGCGGATTCATTGGACGGCTGCGCGGAAAGCAGAGTTACGCGCGCTTTGTCAGCAATGAGGTGACGGTGGTGAATGACTGGATGCGTAGCTACGCGAGTGAACATGCCATTCCACTATTGGATATTGAGCGGCTCTTTGCGGATGAAGATGGCTTGCGTAAGCGTGACTATACTGCGGAGGATGGAAGTCACATCACTGAAGCCGGTTATCGGACGCTTACCGGGTATGCTGAAAGACATCTTCCGGAGCTCATCGCAAGGTAGTTGGCGATGTACTTTTACTCCCTGTAAACACATAAGCAAAAAAGTTTGTAACCCACAGAAAAATTGTTATTGAACCGCTGAATGAACAAAGTGTAAAGTAAGCCGTCACTAAATCTCGGGATTTACACGGTAAGTGTAAATAATATGGACATTTTACCGGATGAATCGGAGTGAAATTCATTCCGGTCATCGCGGTGCAGGAACGATCTTGGGGCAGCAAGGATGAGTGAGGGTGTATTGAATCAAAGGCGCCCCGTGGAAAATTGGGGGGAAGCACTCCTAGCGAGGAGTGGAGGACGGGCAGCGGGCAAGCCTGCAGTATCGCTACGTGCGCAAAATCACTCTGATCAACAACACCTTATCCTTTGGGTCAACCATGAAACTGAGGGGCGGGTGTAGCCATGCATCGTCTTCTGGTCATCGATGACGATGAGGGGCTATGCAAGCAACTCAAATGGAGTTTTGACGGAATCCAGGTTCAAACGGCATCTGATCGCAGCAGTGGAATCTCGGCAATCGAGGTGTACGACCCCCATGTGGTTTTATTGGATCTGGGATTACCGCCGGATCCGGGAAACGCAAGCGAAGGTCTTGCAGCACTTCAACAGATTCGTGAACTCGCGCCCAACACCAAAGTAATCGTCGTCACCGGCAGCGACTCTCGCGATCACGCGCTGTCGGCCATCTCGATGGGTGCCTACGATTATCACCAGAAGCCGGTTGATCCCGATCTGTTGAGAACTGTCGTGGAGCGCGCACTCTATCTCTATGAGATCGAAGCGGAGAATCGCCGACTCGCGGAGAACAAACCGGCATCACCACTAAAGGGAATAGTGGCCGGAAGTCCTGAGATGACGAGGGTCTGCGAGCTTGTGGAGCGGGTCGCCCCTGCCAACGCGACTGTTCTGCTAATCGGCGAAAGCGGCACCGGAAAGGAACTCTTTGCCCGCGCCATGCATGATCTCAGCCCTTTTGCGTCAGGTCGTTTTATCGCCATCAACTGTGCCGCGATCCCGGAGCAGCTGCTGGAGAGCGAGTTGTTCGGTCACGAAAAAGGCGCCTTTACCGGTGCCATCAAGCGAACCCCGGGAAAAATAGAACTGGCCCATGAGGGAACCCTGTTTCTTGACGAAATTGGGGATCTGCCGGCTGCGCTTCAAGCCAAGTTGTTGCGATTTCTTCAGGAGCGCGTGATCGAGCGCGTGGGCGGGCGACAGGAGATCCCCGTCGAAACCCGGGTGCTTTGCGCCACTCATCGTGATCTCAAAGAGATGATTGCCGAAGGGGAATTCCGGGAAGATCTCTACTATCGGTTGTCCGAGGTCTCAATACCCATCCCTCCACTGCGAGAGCGACAAGGCGACGTGGTTATGCTGGCGAGGAGTTTTCTCGCCCAACACGCGGCGGACATGCATCGCTCACTGGCGGGATTCACCGCCGAGGCACTGCGAGCGATGGAGGGGTACGCCTGGCCAGGCAATGTCCGCGAATTGGATAATCGTGTCAAACGCGCGGTGATTATGACCCAAGGCCCGGATATTACACCCGAAGACCTTGAGCTTCGGGCAGCCAGTGCGACCCAGGAATCCCTGGATCTGCGCTCTGTCAGGCAGGCTGCGGAAGGAAGGGCACTGCGTAAAGCGCTGGATTACAGTCAGGGCAACATTTCTCGAGCGGCTGAGTTGCTTGGAGTGACACGGCCGACGCTTTATGAGTTGATGCGTCGCCTCGGAGTCGAGCGGTGAATGCCACAACGGCCAATTTGGTGCTGCAATCACGATCTGCGCCGATCGCGGTGCTGGCCGCTTTGGTGCTGCTCACCGCCGTTGCGTATCGGGATACGTTGGCTGGTCTGATTGAGTTGTGGCTCTCGAGCGATACCGTCGACTACTCTCACGGCAGTCTGTTGCTCGTCCTGTCACTGTTGCTCGCGGGTCGCACGGTTTGGCGTGAGCCTGATGCATTCGGTATTCGCCCCAATCTGCCGGGGGCTGCCGCACTGGTGACGACCGCTCTCATCTGGGGAGTTTCTTCGCTGCTTCTGATTGAAGTGGGTGCCCGTTTGGCGTTTTGGCTTTTATTCCCCTCCCTGGTTCTTGCGGTATCTGGCTGGCACAGCGTACGTCGGCTCTGGCTGCCTCTGGTGCTGCTGGTGTTCGGAATACCCGTGTGGTCGGTATTTAACGAGCCATTGCGTCTCGGCACCGCTCACGTTGTTACCTGGCTCTTGGGTTTCGGTGGGATCACAGCCCTTCTGGAGGGAAGCACCATTACGCTGTCAGTGGGGAAATTCTATATCGCGGACAATTGCACGGGTATGCGTCAACTGGTGGTGGCTATGCCCCTGGCGTTGCTTTTCGCTGGATGGACGGGGCTGCGCGTCGGGCCGGGTATCCTGTTGTTCGCCAGCGCCGTCGGCATGTCCTTTCTTTTGAATGTGATACGTATCCTCATCGTGGTAGTCGCCGGTGCAATGACAGATATGCAGCACTATTTTGTCAAGGAAGACCACGTTTCCCTGGGATGGATGTTGTTCGGAGTCGGAATGCTGGTTTTCTTCCTGGCTGCCAGCCACCTCATGCCGCGGCGATGGTTAGTGACTGGTGAGGGCACTGCAAAGAAAAACAAGGCTCCGCCTGCCCGCGCCTCAATGGGTCTGGTGGTAGGTATGGCGATGGCAGCTGCCCTGTTAGTCCCGGTTGGCGTATCCGTCTTGATGGCAGCCCCTGTGGTTGCGGCAGACCGTGTGTTGGCCCCGCCTTCCCGATTGGGTGAGTGGGTATCATTTGAAACCCGGGAGGTACATAGGAGTGGTGGCAGATTTACCGGTGCAGACGATGAGATTACCGGTACCTATATCAATAGCGGTGATCGGCCTGTACTTGTGCAGATTGCTCTATATTACTCTCAGCGGCCCGGCCACGAAGCCGTTGCGTGGGTCAATTCCCCCTTCGACTCGGAGAGTTGGCGGTTCCTATCCGACGAGTATCGGCAAATCGAAGCAGGAGATACAGTGATCCCAATAAGGGAGATCCTGGTCGCCTCGCCATCCGGTCAACGTCGGGTTATCTGGACCTGGTATCGTGTGGCGGGTAACAACGCCGCTGTGGCCACGAATGCAAAGTTGCTTGGATTGCGCGGTTTGATCTGTGGGCGAACCGACGCGGCATCGATTGTGGTCACCACTGTCGGCCCTGCAGAGGCGGCGGACAGTCGCAAAACATTGCAGGCGTTTCTCGCTGGTGCTGAGCCAACTCTCATGCGACAGTTGGAACATGCGATTGGTAATGCGGCTGCCCAATCCTGGTGTTAGTGATGCATTCAGTGGGCTTGCGGCTATGACCGAAACAGGGTGTGCCTGGTCGGATTTGTTAGGAGGATGATCATGAGTGTCGTACAAATCGCGGAAAGAGGTTTGATTGTAGGTATGGTGGTGCTTCTGGCCGCCTGCGCAGGGGCGCCGGAGTTGCCTGCGATCTCGGCGTCGCCGACGCCCAGCGAGTCAAGCTACACGATTGGCCCAGGTGATCAATTGAATGTATTTGTCTGGGGGAACACAGATCTCTCGGTTACTGTGCCGGTACGTCCGGATGGCAGGATAACAACCCCGTTGGTGGAAGACGTGCAGGCGGCTGGTAAAACCCCAACGGAACTGGCGCGGGATGTTGAGAGTCGTCTCTCGCGCTACGTGAAAAATCCCATCGTCACTGTTACTGTCAACAGTTTCGTCGGTAGTTCCAGTGAGCAGATTCGCGTCATTGGCCAGGCTGCCCAACCTCGCTCTATCCCCTTTCGCGTCAACATGACGGTTCTGGATGTAATCATCGCAGTCGGAGGATTGACAGAGTTTGCGGCGGGCAATCGCGCGACCATTGTGCGCGGTCCCCAGGGACAGCAGAAATCGTTTCGGGTTCGCCTGGAAGATCTATTGGAGAAGGGTGATATCTCCGCCAATGTCGTGATGCAGCCCGGTGATATTTTGATAGTCCCAGAGTCCTGGTTCTGAGGTAGATAGCGAACGGATACCCGCGATGCAGCAGCTTATCGAACAGTTACTGGTCTATATACGCGGAATGTGGCGCTTCCGCTGGGTTGCGTTGGTGACAGCGTGGCTGATTTGTGTGCTCGGTTGGTACGGGCTCGCCAAGGTGCCCAATGTTTATGAATCGGAAGCCGTGGTCTATGTCGATACGGCGTCATTGTTACGCCCTCTGCTGCGGGGGTTGACGGTCGATGTGGATGTGTCTCAGAAACTTGGGCTGATGTCGCAACACCTGCTTAGCCGCCCAAATCTCGAACAGGTGATGCGCACAACGGATCTCGATCATGATGTCAAGACGCAGAATGAATTCGAAGCGGTACTTGGCGAACTGCAACGCAATATTTCGTTGCAGCAATCTCATGCAGTACGGCCATCGCGTCCCAGCAGCCCGGATCTGTATACCATCTCGGCTCGCCACAACAATGCGGAAACGGCACGACGGATAGTGCAGGCTTTGCTCGATGCGTTTGTAAAGGACGCAGCCGGTGATCAGCGCACACGTTCTGAGACGGCGCAGCAGTTCCTCGATCAACAGATCAAAGAGTATGAGTCACGGCTGACAGATGCCGAAAAACGTTTGCAAGAGTTCAAACGGCAGAACATCAATTTGTTGCCGGAGCAGGAAGCTAGTTTCTATCAACGGCTGCAAGCAGCACGAACCAATCTTGAGGGCGTGGAGCTGGCATTACGCGAAGCCAGCTTTCGCAGGCAGGCTCTACAGCAACAGTTGCAGGGCACACCATCGGGACAACGCGCAGTGACCGCCGAGGGCACTCTTGCACAGACACCTACCGAGGAGCGTTTGTTGGCGTTGCAGCGCCGCCTGGATGAGTTGTTGTTGCGTTATACCACGGAACATCCGGATGTCATCGAGGCACAGCGCAGCATAGAGCAGTTGGAGACGCAGCGGATCCACGAAGAGCAGTCCATAGCACAAGGTACCGCCGGCAGTGGATCGATACCGAATCCACTCTACCAGCAGTTGCGCGCATCACTGGGCGGAGTAGAGGCAGAAATAGCCGGATTGCAGGTAAGACGCCAGGAGTTTGCATCCAGAGTGGAAAACCTTCAACGCCAGATCGAGACGCTGACCAAAGTGGAAGCAGAGCTGCAAACCCTGAACCGCAATTACCAGATCTATCGCGATCAATACAATTCTTTGGTAACCCGGCGCGAATCGGCCCGGATCTCAGAGGATGTCGAACAGAGTGGTGAGGACGTCAAGTTTCAGATTATCAATCCGCCGCGTACCCCGGTAAAAGCCATTTCACCGCCCCGATTGCCATTGACGGCAGGAATTCTCGTGGCGGGCGTTGGTGGGGGTATCGGTGTAGCATTCGCGCTTTCGCAATTATGGCCGGTAATCTATGGGCGCCGAATGTTGCGTGAAGTATCGGGCCGACCGGTTTTCGGCGGTGTATCACTAGTGGTTTCCAGAGGTGCGTCAATAAAAAGAGGCTTGGCCAACACGGCGCTGGTGTTCTGTGCACTGCTGATCGTTCCAGCGTTTGGACTGGCTGCGTACATGCAGATAACCGGCCTGGACTTGCTTGCTATAGTTCAGCGGCTGGGAGGCTAAGAAATGGCGGATCTCTTCGAACGTGCGATACAAAAGCTTGAAAACGCTTCGATGCAAGACAGATTAGTGCCTGCGAGGCGCATGAGATCAAGCAACGAGAAACCAGCCACGCAAAGCGAGTTTGTACTGAATTTTAGTGAGCTCAAGAAAAGGGGATTTTTGACTCCTGGAAGCATGCAGAGTCGCACTGCGGAGGAGTACCGAATAGTCAAGCGCTTGCTGCTTATGAGTGCCCTGGGCAAGGGAGCACCGCTGGTCGAACGTGGGAACGCGGTTGTTGTTACCAGCGCGTTGGAAGGCGAAGGTAAGACATTCACATCATTGAATCTGGCGATCAGCATTGCCCAGGAACAGGACAGCACGGTGCTCTTGGTAGACTCGGATTTGAGTCGTCGATCGATGAGTCACTTGTTCAATGCCACTGAAGCGAAAGGATTGACAGACCTGTTGGCCGATCCGGAGATGGATCTAAGCGAGGTGATTGGCAAGACCAATGTGGAAAAACTGCGTTTCATACCGGCCGGAACGACTAAGCACAACACAACGGAGCTCCTGTCAAGCGAGCAGATGGATCGTGTGGTAATCGAGCTGGTGAACAGGTATGAGGACCGGATAATTCTTTTCGACTCCACGCCATTACTCGCTACCAGCCAGGCAGTCGTCATGGCTCAGTTGGTAGGCCAGGTCCTGATGATCGTGAATGAGGGGTTTACCACCCAGACTACACTTCGGGAAGCAATTGCGCTCATCGATGATGATAAATTGGTGGGGATGGTGCTAAACCGTTGTAAAGGCGCGAGGGGTAGTTCTACCTACGGAGGTTACTATGGTCCGGCCAATGAACTCAACGAATGATGGTGGAGAAGAGAATATGAACGCGACACCACGTGTCCAATCTTTTCCCTTTACGCACTCAGGGCTGCTGGCGTTCGCGCTGCTGACTGGATTGGCGCCGTTGGCTGCGCAGTCGGCGGACTGGCGAATAACACCCAGCGTCACTTTGGGACTTGGCCATTCCGATAACATAAATCTTGCCACTCCCGGCAATGAGGTGTCGGATCGAGTGCTGGAGGTCACGCCTGGTATAGACGCCTCATACGACGGACCACGCTTTGAAACCGACATTACCTACCGCCTTCAAGCTCTCGACTACCGTGATGATTCGAGTTTGGACGAAACCTATCATCAGTTGGCCGGTCGTGCGACGGCCTGGTTGGTGCCCGACACTTTTTCGCTCGACGCGCTGCTGTCCGTGCGCCAACAGGTGATCGATACCACAGCACCCATTCCCACGAGCAACATAGCAGGAAGTGGTAACCTTACCGATGAGAATACCGCCTATCTAAGCCCGCGGTGGACGTTCCGCGTCTCGGAACGGGCGCAGGCAGACCTGCGCTATGCCACCAGCAGGATCGACTATGATGATGCTTCGTTGACTGACAGTACTCAGGAGGCGATAGCAGCCGTCGTTGAAAGCACCTCCCAACCAGGACACCTCTATTGGGCCGCTAAGTACCGCCAGTCACGGATCGATTTCGATAGTCAGGAGGAGATTCGTTTCGAACAAGGAACGCTGGAAGTCGGCATTCCCGTGTTTGCCCGCTCACGGTTCATCGTGCTTGTCGGCGACGAGAAAAACACCTTTCGACTCTCCGATGGTAGCGATGCGCCGGACGATAGCTACTGGATGGTGGGACTGCGCTCCCAGCATGCGGAGCGGTATCAATTGGAAGTGCTCGCGGGCGAGCGCGTTTTCGGCAATACCGCCTCGCTACGCTGGTTACAGCAGGGTAGACGCTGGAGAACAGAAGCCCTCTATACCGAAGACTACATAACGTATGCAGAAACCCGATTGGAGATCGACCCGCGAGATCCTGAATCGATTCTGCCCGGGCCGGGCCTGGGCGGTGTGGCGCCGGAGGTCTATCTGCGCGAGCGCGCGCAAATTGGCGCAACACTTGAGCGTCCGAAGACCACATTCCGAGTCAGCGTTTACGATGAAGATCGTAGTTATCAAACAAGCAACAATCGCGAAAGCCTCAAAGGTATGGAGTTGAGTGTCATCTGGCGGGCGGGATCACTGACGACCTTCAGTCTAAGCGGTGGACGTCAGGAGAATCAGCTTGCGGGTACCAATGCCACCGACGAACTCAAACGGGTGAATCTGGGCGTCGAACGCCGATTCGGACGACGGGTGCAAGGTAATTTCTATTTGCGACGAGCAGATCAATCATCTGACGTTTCAACGCGGGAGTATGTCGAAAACTCGGCGACTTTGAGTGCAACTCTTACATTCTGATGCGCGCCCGAAGGTTCGTCTAATGTCATTGAACTGCTTTGAATATTGCAGAATGCGGAGTCGCCTTTTGCATTGCATAGGCATCCGAAACCCAATGCGCCAGTAGTAATGTCCACCAACGCCACTAACCAATCACAACTCAACGCACTCACAGTCGATGTTGAGGATTACTATCATGTTGCAGCCTTCAGCGATGTGATCAATCCTGCCGAGTGGCAGGAAATGGAATCGCGCGTCGAATCAAATACTCATCGTCTGCTTGATCTTTTTGATGAGGATGGGATCAAAGCCACCTTCTTTGTACTGGGTTGGGTCGCAGAGCGACATCCCTCGCTGGTGCGAGAGATTGTCGACCGGGGTCACGAACTGGCCTGTCATGGCTATAGCCATCAGCTGATTTTCTTGCAGAACATAGATGTATTCAGAGAAGAGACTCAGCGTGCCAAGTCCATACTTGAACAGACTGCACAAAAAGCAGTATTTGGTTACCGTGCGGCCAGTTATTCGATTACCCAGAGTTCACAGTGGGCCTTGGATACCCTGGTGGAGTGTGGGTTCCTGTATGACTCCAGCATCTTTCCGGTGCGCCATGATCGGTACGGTATACCTGGCGCTGCCCGATGGCCGCACCACATGAAAACCCCTGCCGGCAAGGAGATTGTCGAGTTCCCCCTTTCCACGATCAGATGGTCCGGCATGACGATACCAATCGCTGGAGGCGGTTACTTCAGAATCTATCCCTACGCGTTTTCCAGATGGGGACTTGGCAGCATCAACAAACGTAATGCCATGCCATTTGTTTTTTACCTCCATCCCTGGGAACTCGACCCTGGGCAACCCCGCATTAGAGCAGGTACGCTTTCGCGGTTTCGTCACTATCACAATCTTCAGCTCTGCGAATCAAGATTGAGAAGATTACTGAAAGACTTTCGTTTTGCTCCAATGAAGAATGTTCTGGAACAGCTTGAGCTGTTTCCCGAGAAGACGCCTGCAAATACAAAGGCGGTAGCTTAGCCTCAGGAGAGAGACCAGTGTGCGGCATTGCGGGCATTCTCAATTTACAGGAGCTGCCTCCCGTAGAGCATCGGGAACTGCAGGCCATGGTGCATTTATTGCACCATCGAGGCCCCGATGGAACCGGGTATTATCGTGACGGAGCGATAGGACTCGGGCACGCCCGTCTCAGCATTATCGATCTCGAGGGAGGGAAACAGCCCATCCATAACGAGGATGAATCTGTCTGGGTGATTTTCAATGGGGAGATATTCAACTACGTAGAGTTACGTGCCGAGCTCACTGCCCGCGGTCATCATTTCTATACCCAGTCCGATACAGAG
Organism: Pseudomonadota bacterium; assembly: GCA_008501635.1. Classification (NCBI taxonomy): domain Bacteria; kingdom Pseudomonadati; phylum Pseudomonadota; species Pseudomonadota bacterium. The sequence goes on along the minus strand of QQUJ01000030.1, from coordinate 8,497 downwards.
GTATTGGTTCACCTCTACGAAGAGTATGGGGATGATTTTGTCCATCATCTCAATGGGCAATTTGCCATTGCACTGTGGGACGTGGAAAAACGTCGTTTGGTTCTTGCCCGGGATCGTGCTGGAATATTACCGCTTTTTTTCTCGAAGAAAGCGGGACGATTGGTTTTTGGTTCCGAGATCAAAGCGATTTTAGCAGTATTCGACACAGCTCCAGAACTAAATGCAAAGTCGTTGGACCAGTTGATGACCTTTTGGTCTCCGATCAGCCCAAATACAGTGTTCGAAGGTGTGGAAGAAGTGGCGCCTGGTGAAATGGTGATAGCCGAGCGTGGACGTATTAGCCGCAAATGTTACTGGGAATGGACCTTTCCGGAGGACGGTCGTTACCGTGAGGGGGCGGACACCGAACTTGCGGAGGAGTTGCTAGCGTTGTTGGTGGATGCTACGCGTATTCGGTTGCGCGCGGATGTCCCGGTAGGAGCATACCTTTCAGGTGGGCTCGATTCATCGGCCCTGGTTGCGTTGATTCATCATTTCGGGAATGCATCATTGCGCACCTTTTCTATTGGATTTGATGACAAAGGGTTGGACGAGAGCGGTTACCAGCAGCAAATGATCGAGCATGTCAATGCCAACCACAGCAGGGTGCACTGCGACGCAAAATCCGTAGGGGAAGCATTTTTTCATACTATTTTGCATACCGAGATGCCCGTGCTGAGAACGGCACCGGTACCCATGGGCATGCTTTCCGGTTTGGTTCATGAGCAGAACTATAAGGTGGTGTTGACCGGAGAAGGCTCGGATGAGGTGCTTGGAGGCTACGACATATTCAAGGAAGGCAAGATACGAGGTTTTTGGGCGAAACAACCGGAGTCGAGCTGGCGCCCGACGTTGTTGAAGCGGCTCTATCCGTATCTGAATATTACGCAAGCACAGGGGCTGACCTACTTAAAGAATTTTTTTGGAGTGGCATTGGATCAGCCGGATTCGCCATTTTTCAGTCACTTTACCCGGTGGCAAACCACGGCCCAGTGCAAAACGTTTTTCTCTGACCAATTGAACGACCGATTGAAAGAGGATGCGATTGAGTGCCTCAAACAACAGCTACCCGCGGGAATTGAGAAGTGGCACCCCTTCAACCGCGCCCAGTACATAGAGTCAAAGACGCTGATGGCGGGTTATCTGCTCTGCGCTCAGGGCGATCGCATGTTGATGGCCAACTCGGTGGAAGGTCGTTTCCCGTATCTCGATCACCGCGTGATAGAGTTCGCCAATACACTTCATCCAAAGCACAAAATGCGGGTTCTGAACGAAAAGTTTTTACTCAAACTGAGTACACGTCGTTTCCTCCCGCGAGGAATCACGGAACGACCGAAGCAGCCTTACCGTGCTCCCGATATTCCTGCGTTTTTCAGTGGGGGAAATACCGATTACGTTGCTGAACTGCTGAGCCCGGAAACCGTATCGCGGTACGGCTATTTCGATGCAGCAAAAGTCGGACGACTGCATCGAAAAGTTCAAAAAGGTCGTGCCATCGGTCATAAAGACAACATGGCGCTGGTTGGTATTCTTTCGACTCAGTTGTGGCACTACCATTTCGTCGAATCGTTTCACAGGAATTTCAAGAGTAAAAATTCAGCCGAAACAATGAGACCAATGACGGTATTGGGAGCGTGAAGCGATTGTTGTGCCTCACACTGTTTGCAGTAAATGGGCAGACAGTTTCCACTGTGAAGAACAGAGTGAAGCTCCGCGCGCTTACAAATGCAAAAGGATGAACCAAAAGGACTGCGTAGGACAAATATGCACCAACTCGATTCTTTCATAACGGGAAAGCAACAGAACCTGCTTCACGAGGCGCTGCAGCATTGGGCCCGCGCCGAGGCGGACAAAACAGCGATAATCGTTGCCGGTGAGCCGTATACCTACAGGGACCTCGATGAATGCTCCACCAGCCTTGCTGCGGGGCTACTACAGAGAGGTTTACGGCGTGGCGATCGCGTAGCGATCTTCATGGAGAACAGTTGGCACTGTGTCGTTGCCATCTATGGAGTTCTTAAAGCGGGGGGTGTCTTTGTGGTGATCAACCCGCAGACAAAGGGAGAAAAGCTGGCGTTCATTCTGAACGATTGCTCGGTGCGGCACCTGCTGGCTGAATATCAACTCGCACCTGTGTACAAGCAGGCACTGTCTCATTGCACAACACTGACTCATCTCATTGTGTCGGGAGGCAATAAAACCGCGACACCAGGTGCGGACGGAGCGCCAGAATACGAACATATTGAAGAGCTTCTGGAGAGCAAAGAGAACAAGTCAACGATGGCCACTATTATCCCGCTCGACTTGGCCGCCTTGATCTATACATCGGGCAGTACCGGTCATCCAAAAGGAGTCATGCAAACTCATCAATCCATGCTTTTCACAGCCAAAAGCATTATCGAGTACTTGCGCATGGATTCGAACGATGTCGTCGTCAACGTGTTACCGCTGGCATTTGATTACGGACTCTATCAGTTGCTCATGTGTATACAGCTGGGTGCGACGCTGGTGCTTGAGCGTTCCTTTACCTATTACCTGGATGTGCTTCAGCGAGTCCAGAATTACGAAGTGACGACCTTCCCCGGGGTGCCAACGATATACTCAATGATTATCGCTGCACACGCAAGAAACCCGCTCTGTTTTCCCAACGTAACTCGTATAACCAATACCGCGGCGGCGTTACCGGTCGAACATATCCCGCGCCTGAGGGGGTTTTTTCCAAATGCGCTGATATACAGCATGTACGGTCTGACGGAATGCAAGCGCGTCAGTTATCTCGAACCGGAAATGATCGAAAAGAAACCAGGTTCTGTCGGCAAGGCTATCCCGGGTACCGAAGCTTATGTTCTGGATTCCACGGGCGTTCTAGTGCGCCCGGGCGAACGGGGAATCCTCCATGTCCGGGGACCACATATTATGCGCGGCTATTGGGATAGACCCGAAGAAACTTTAGAGATGCTCGTCGATGGAACGATACCGGGGGAAAAGGTGCTCCGAACCGGGGATTGGTTCCACATGGACGAAGAAGGCTATCTGTATTTCGAAGGCCGCAGTGACGACATTATCAAATGTCGCGGAGAAAAGGTCAGCCCTTTGGAAATAGAATTTACCCTCTGCAACATCCCCGGAGTGGCGGAAGCGGCAGTAATAGGCGTAGAGGATGAAACACTTGGTCAGGCCATCCTCGCCTACGTTGTGGAGGAAGGCAGCGTCAAACTGGAAACACGTACTCTGAAGTGCGAATTAGCCAAGAAACTGGAAAGTTTTATGATACCTCGGGATATAATAATCACCGAAAGGTTGCCGATTAACCAGAATTACAAGATCAGTAAAAAGGAGCTTGTATAAATATATGGGGTTCCCCGGCTTGGCGTCTTTCGTCAGGTTGCTGATAGTGCGCTGAAGTAATTGGCTCCGGACGGCCAAGCGTGCGCCCAGATGCCATCGACACTTATCAGATGCACGAGCAGCATTCCGAGAGAAGCCGAATAACTTTGAATAAATGAACACAGATGTGAGGATGGAAATGGCGGTCAGAGAACAATTGCGGTCTTATATTCTTGAGAACTTCCTGTTTACAGATGACCCATCGGCTCTCGTAGATAGTGATTCGTTTCTACAGAAAGGAATTATAGATTCCACTGGAATTATGGAAGTCATTTTCTTTCTGGAGGACGAACTGGGGATTCAGGTGGCCGATACGGAAATGGTACCGGAAAACTTGGATTCCGTAGACAATCTCGTGGCATTTGTCGGCCGCAAGAAAGCAGCCTAGTCTGTGTCATGTCGCAATCCGTAGTTCATGCACTACAAAATAATTCCCGTGCATATCATGAGCGAATAGCTGTGGTATTGCGAGGGAACAAAACAACGTATGACGATCTGTGGCGGCAGGCGCAATGCTTCTCCATCTACCTGAAAGACCGAGGCCTGAAACAAGGCGACCGCGTAGCGCTATTGCTCGAAAATTCTCCTGAATACATAGCAGCTTACTACGGTACTCTTGCGGCGGGTGGCGTGGTGGTGGCGTTGAACATGCTCGCAAAGGCGCGTGATCTCACAAATTGGATAAATCACTGTGGTGCTAGCTGGGTTGTCGCCCAAAGAAACCACCCGGAATTTCAGGTGCTGACGGGTGAAGGGAAAGAGCTATCGCACGGGATTTCAGTAGGGGAAGGCCCCCCCCGGGAGGGCATCAATTCAGTTGCATCGTGGAATGATATTATCGCATCGCGACCTGCGCATGATCATCTTCCTGTCGGATGTCGGCCGGAAGATCTAGCGGCAATTATTTACACATCGGGCACGACTGGCCGACCCAAAGGCGTGATGTTGAGCCATGGCAATTTGGTGGCTCTTGTGAAATCTGTCTTAAGCTACCTGGAGCTGACATCAGACGATAGCATCCTAAATGTACTACCTTTCTACTACTCATATGGGAACTCAATACTTCACACCCATATTTGGGTAGGCGCGCGGTTGGTGCTTGAGAACAGCCTGATGTACCCGCAGAGCGTCTTGGCGAAAATTGGGGAAGAACGCGTAACGGGTTTTTCGGGGGTACCTTCAACCTACTATCTGCTGCTAGCGCGAACCAGTATGGCCGATTTTGATTGGAGCAGCGTCCGATATCTGACTCAGGCCGGTGGAGCTATGGTACCCAACGCTATTGGTCAGGTGCGATCCGCTGTTCCTACCGCGAAATTCATTGTCATGTATGGCCAAACCGAGGCGACTGCACGACTCACATACCTACCCTCAGAGCGTTTAGACCAAAAGCTGGGTAGCGTCGGTATTGCGATACCCGGTATCGAACTTCGAATAGTCGATGAGAAGGATCGTCCTGTGGCGCAGGGAACCGTAGGCGAGGTTTGTGCCAGGGGCGAACACATAATGCAGGGTTATTGGGAAGACCCAGAGATTACCGATAAGGTAATCCGCGGTGGCTGGTTGCATACGGGCGACCTGGGTTATTTTGACGACGAGGGGTACCTAACTATTGTTGGTAGAGCTACCGACATGATCAAGACCGGTGCCAATCGCATCAGCCCCAACGAGATAGAAGAGATTGTCGGCGAACTGGAAGAAGTCGCGGAATCGGCAGCGGTTGGTATACACGATGATCTGCTCGGACAGGTTATTCGTGTTGTCATTGTGACCAAACCTGGGAAGAAGCTGACGGTAAGACAGGTGCAAGCTTACTGCAAACGGCATTTAGCGACCTACAAAGTGCCGCGGGAAGTATGTTTTACCGATAAGCTACCTCGTACTGGCTCTGGCAAGCTGCGTCGGTTCATGCTGGTTGAGAGGCAGAGTTGAGATGCAATTGGATCACGTATGTATCGCCGTACGTAACCTCGACCATGCGACTAAGCGCTTATGCGAGTTGTTCGGCTATCGTGTCAAGACCGACAAAGTGACTAATTCACGTCAGGAAGTAAACATACAGTTCCTGGTTAAAGAGGATTCCCTGGATATCAAGCTGATAGAACCTTCGCATCGCGACTCCCCCCTAGTAGACTTCCTGAAGCGAGGAGAGGGCTTGCACCATCTGTGCTTTAAAGGCGGAGATACTGTCGCCGAAGTTCAGGCCTTGGCTGCAAAAGGCGCCCGTGTCCTGGCTGCGCCTCAGCCAGGCGAAGCCTTTGACGATGCCTTGATCGCTTTCGTCTACGCCGGCATGGGTCTAAACGTGGAAGTAATCGATACCGACAAACGCCGCGGGTTGCGGGACTGAGTCGATTCCCAAGCCCCATTTGGCACCCAGGAGCATCATTGATGAGTAGCGTAACTCAAGCCCTGTCACGCGACGTCCTCAACCTCGACTTGGAAGCAGAGCACCAGCGCATCGCCGAACTCATGCGAGAAATCCTGCGCAAGGACCTGCGTCGGCGCGGCTTTGTCATCGCTATGTCCGGCGGTATCGACAGTTCGGTGTGTGCCGCACTGGCCGTGTCCGCTGTTGGCCGGGACAAGGTTTTCGGTCTGCTGCTGCCGGAACAGGATTCCTCGTCATTCTCCGGCGAACGCGGCGAGGTACTGGCCAAGCACCTGAGCATCGAATACCGGGTGGAAAATATCGCACCTGCTCTGGAGGCCATCGGCTGCTACCGCTGGCGCGATGAGGCCATACAGCGTACTTTCCCCGATTACAGTCCCGGCTGGAAAAACAAAATCGTCATCGCCGGTGGCCTGGAAGGACAGATCAACCACTTCAAACTGGTGGTACAAAACTTGAATGGAGAGTTGCAGGAAAAGCGTCTGGGACTGAAGGAGTACTTGCAGATCGTCGCCGCAACCAATTTCAAACAGCGCATACGTAAAACCATGGAATATTTTCATGCCGATCGGCTTAACTATGCTGTAATTGGAACGCCCAATCGTCTCGAATACGACCAAGGGTTCTTCGTAAAGAACGGAGATGGTTCGGCGGACATCAAACCTATCGCACATCTCTATAAGACTCAGGTCTATGCGATGGCTCGGTATCTGCAATTACCGGAAGAGATTTGTAATGCTACGCCGACAACGGATACCTACAGCATGCCACAGGGGCAGGATGAGTTTTATTTTGCGCTTCCGTATCACCAAATGGATCTGGCGCTTTGGGCGAAGAATCACGGCTTATCAGCAGCGATACTAGCAGAGGCACTAGAAATCACCGAGCAACAGGCCGAGTGGGTATACCACGACATCGAGGCCAAACGGCGCACTAGCCGTTATTTGCATGTCCGACCGTTGCTTGTGGAAGATCTCCCTGAGTTACAGTTAGCCCCTGTTCGCTCCGATTAACGCGCAGGTGAAGAATTCAATGAAGGTCGGCCTTTTGCGCAGGGCCCATCAACGCTCGCGGGCGTGGATCGCGCTCTACGGAGCTCGCATCCAATCCAAAGAGCGGGCGCGACAGCTGGTATTTCGTCGGGTTCTCGTGCTTTGCTATGGAAATATCTATCGTAGCCCACTAGTGGCCATGTTGCTTCGCAACGCAATTGGCAACCGCATAGGCATGGAGATTCGCTCGGCGGGATTTTTTGGGCAATCGGGGCGCGTCTCGCCTGGAGATTATGTGGAATACGTTCGAAACCGGACTGGGTGGGATCTACAAGGACACCGATCGCATACGGTAAGTCGTGAGGATCTCGAGTGGGCGGATTCAATAATCATCATGGATCGCCATAACTGGCACTCGGTTGCGCGCGCAGCTCCGAATTGCACATCCCGTGTAATCTGGCTAGGTGCATTTCTCCCGTCCGGCTCACCTGAAATCGTAGATCCCTACGGGAGGTCAGAATTGGAGCTCCATGAGAACGTTGACCGACTTATTGTCGCGAGCACAGTTTTGGCGGAGCACATTGTGCAAACATATGAGACGCGTGCACACGCATCTATAGAAAGGGAAGAATGACGACCTCTGAAGACAAGAATTCTTGTGAAGGTAGCACGGCTCATTCGTCCGAGGCGCGACCAGAACTACGCTGAAAGAAGGTCCGGTAAACGATAGCTGGGCAAGCTGATTTCGGACATCTGCTAAAGAGCGGTTCCTTCGCTCGGCAATCGATAGGATTATTGCACTGATATGTGCATCGAAATATGAGCGAATACTGGATGCCTGTTGCGGGGGTGATACCAAGAGCCTGATCCTCGCTGAAAGAGGGCTAGACGTTACGGCCACTGACTTTTCCGACTACGTACTGGAGAAGGCATATATCGCGGCAGACAATTAAGGGTCTTTCGGGGAAAATGCGTTTCTTGAGGGAAAATTGACTATCTCTAAGCTTCCCAGATGGTAAGTTTCCCTATGTGCTCTGTTGGGGAGCCATAATGCACATTCCTGATTTTGAGTATGCGCTTGATGAGCTTACGAGAGTAGTGAAACCGAATGGATACCTAGTGCTTAGTGAAGTCAATATATACTCGATACAATCTCTTTTCCTCCGAGGGCTGAAGAGGGTGCTGCACAGGCGTTGAGCGGAGATCGTAAGAGACGTGATTGGTCTTGAATACTGGAAGAAGACAGAATCAGGTCTTTTAATGACACGACTGACTAATATTTAGGGCATCTCTGATTAAGTCCCAAAGTTTGCGACAATACACGCATTATTTGGAACCGGTAGAAAACGATGAAACAGCAAACATTTGCCGCGGGGGAATTTGAGCAATTTCGAAAACCAACCCGGCGAGAGAAGTTTCTCTCGGAGATGGATGCTGTGGTTCCATGGGATCAGCTTTGTGAGCTCATCGAACCCCACTACCCCAAAGCGGGAAACGGGCGCCCCCCCATTGAACTGGAACGGATGTTGCGCATCTACTTCCTCCAACACTGGTTCAACTTGTCGGATCCAGGCGCCGAGGAAGCGTTGTATGAATCTCGCTCCATGTGTCTTTTCGCCGGCATTGACCTTGGGCGTGAGCCGGTTCCCGACGAGACGACGATTCTCAATTTTCGTCATCTGCTGGA